>NZ_JBQOUX010000158.1:0-14516 GCF_052216785.1 Streptomyces sp. JW3
GCCATCCGCATACCTCATGACGAGGATGTAGCACCGCCAACGCCCGCTGTCACCCCAACCTTTCAACCTCAGCGGCAGCGGGACGCAACAAGGAACCATTTACCAACAGTGTCCGGTCGGCGGGGCCCCTTCTCACCTCAAATCCTCCTGCTCAGTCCTCGTACGCGTCCAGCGGCGGGCAGGAGCAGACCAGGTTCCGGTCCCCGAAGGCCTGGTCGATACGGCGCACCGGCGGCCAGTACTTGTCGGCCGCCGACACCCCGGCCGGGAAGACGGCCTCCTCGCGGGTGTACCCGTGGGCCCACTCCGCACCGAGCGCGGCGGCGGTGTGCGGGGCGCCCCGCAGCGGGTTGTCGTCGGCGGACCATTCGCCCGAGCCGACCTTCTCGATCTCCGCGCGGATGGCGATCATCGCGTCGCAGAACCGGTCCAGTTCGGTCAGGTCCTCGGACTCGGTCGGCTCGATCATCAGCGTGCCGGCCACCGGGAAAGACATCGTCGGCGCGTGGAAGCCGTAGTCGATCAGCCGCTTGGCGACGTCGTCGACGCTCACGCCGGTCGCCTTGGTCAGCGGCCGCAGGTCGATGACGCACTCGTGCGCGACCAGCCCGCCCGGACCCGTGTACAGCACCGGGTAGTGCGGCTCCAGGCGCTTGGCGACGTAGTTGGCGGAGAGCACCGCGACCTGGGTGGCCCGCTTCAGCCCCTCGCCGCCCATCAGACGCACGTACGCCCAGGAGATGGGCAGAATGCCTGCCGAGCCCCAGGGAGCCGCCGAGACCGGTCCCACACCCGTCTGCGGACCGGCCGCGGGCTGGAGCGGGTGGTTGGGCAGGTACGGCGCGAGGTGCGAGCGTACGGCGACCGGGCCGACGCCGGGACCGCCGCCGCCGTGCGGGATGCAGAACGTCTTGTGCAGGTTGAGGTGCGAGACGTCGCCGCCGAAGTGCCCCGGCTCGGCGAGCCCCACCAGGGCGTTGAGGTTGGCGCCGTCCACGTACACCTGGCCGCCCGCCTCGTGCACGGCCGCGCAGATGTCGGCGACATGCGCCTCGAACACACCGTGCGTGGAGGGGTAGGTGATCATCAGCACCGCCAGCTCGTCGCGGTACTGCTCGATCCTGGCCCGCAGGTCCTCGACGTCGACCTCGCCGTCCTCGGCGGTCTTGACCACGACCACCTTCATCCCGGCCATCACGGCGCTGGCGGCGTTGGTCCCGTGCGCGGACGACGGAATCAGACACACCGTCCGCTGCTCGTCCCCGTTGGCCCGGTGGTACCCGCGTACGGCGAGCAGTCCGGCCAGCTCGCCCTGCGACCCGGCGTTGGGCTGGAGCGAGACGTTGTCGTACCCGGTGACCTCGGCCAGCCGCTCCTCCAGCTCCCGGATCAGGGTGAGGTAGCCCTGTGCCTGCTCGGCGGGGGCGAAGGGGTGCAGCTGCCCGAACTCGGGCCAGGTCACCGGCTCCATCTCGGTGGTCGCGTTGAGCTTCATGGTGCAGGAGCCCAGCGGGATCATGCCGCGGTCCAGCGCGTAGTCCCGGTCGGCCAGGCGGCGCAGGTAGCGCAGCATCGCGGTCTCGGAGCGGTGCTGATGAAAGACCGGGTGGGTGAGGAACTCGTCGGTGCGCAGCAGCCCGGCCGGCAGCGCGTCGGCGGCCGCCGCGTCCAGCGCCTCGATGTCGCCCTCGACCCCGAACGCGTTCCACACGCCGCCCACCTGGGCCCGCGTCGTGGTCTCGTCGCAGGCCATCGAGACCTGGTCGGCGTCGACGAGGCGCAGGTTGACGCCGTTCTGCCGGGCCGCGGCGACGATCTCGGCGGCCCGTCCGGGCACCCGGGCGGTGACCGTGTCGAAGTAGTCGCCGTGCACGATCTCGACCCCGCCGTCCGCGAGACCGGCGGCGAGGATCGCGGCGTACCGGTGGGTGCGCCGGGCGATGCCGCGCAGCCCGTCCGGCCCGTGGTAGACGGCGTACATCCCGGCCATCACGGCGAGCAGCACCTGCGCGGTGCAGATGTTGCTGGTGGCCTTCTCGCGGCGGATGTGCTGCTCACGGGTCTGGAGCGCCAGCCGGTAGGCCCGGTTCCCGTCCGCGTCCACCGAGACACCCACCAGCCGCCCGGGCAGGCTGCGCGCCATCTTCTCCTGGACCGCCAGGTAGCCGGCGTGCGGTCCGCCGAACCCCATCGGCACCCCGAACCGCTGCGTGGTGCCCACCGCGATGTCGGCGCCCAGCTCCCCGGGCGACTTCAGCAGGGTCAGCGCCAGCAGGTCGGCGGCGACGGTGACCAGCGCGCCCAGCTCGTGCGCCCGGTCGATGACCGGCTTGATGTCCCGTACCGCACCGGAGGCACCCGGGTACTGGAGCAGGACCCCGTTGATCTCCCGCTCGGCGACCTCGGCCGGGATGCCGTCGCTGAGGTCGGCGACGACCACCTCGACCCCGGTCGGCTCGGCCCGGGTCCGGATCACGGCGATGGTCTGCGGCAGCGCGTCCGCGTCGACCAGGAACAGGCCCTTCTTGTTCTTCCCCATCCGCCGCGACAGCGCCATCGCCTCGGCGGCCGCGGTGCCCTCGTCCAGCAGCGAGGCCCCGGAGGTGGGCAGACCGGTCAGGTCGGCCACCATCGTCTGGAAGTTGAGCAGCGCCTCCAGCCGGCCCTGCGAGATCTCCGGCTGGTACGGCGTGTACGCGGTGTACCAGGCCGGGTTCTCCATGACGTTGCGCAGGATGACCGGCGGCGTGAAGGTGCCGTAGTAGCCGAGCCCGATCATCGAGTCGAGCACCTGGTTGCGGTCGGCGAGCGAGCGCAGCTCGGCCAGTACCTCGGCCTCCGTGCGCCCCTGGGGCAGATCCAGCGCGCCGGCGCTCCTGATCACCTCGGGCACGGCGGCGGCGGTCAGCTCGTCGAGCGAGCCGTACCCGACCTGGGCCAGCATCTTGGCCCGGGCTTCCTGGTCGGGGCCGATGTGGCGCTGCTCGAACGGAATGCCCTGTTCGAGCTCGGCGAGCGGGGTGCGCGGCGTGGGATGGGCGGTCATTGCGGAGGCCTCCTGGTCTGACGCGACCTGCGAGGGGCACCATGGCGCGGGTGCCCGGACGGCCTCCCCCTCTGTCATCTCGACCTGAGAGCTTCACCGGGATCCTGTCGGGCCGTCCCGGCTTTCACCGTCGGTGAGAGCGGAAGCCGTCGACACCCGCCCTGCTTTCCAGAGTGACCTCGTCCGTGCGGTACGTGAGCCTGAGAGATTCCGGGGAGGAGTTGCTCCTTCGGCGCCTCCGGTGTAACCGGAGGACTCTCCCGCACGGGGTCAGCAGCCGTTTGCCAGCGTACCAGCGACCCCCACGCACGGTCTTTCGAGTGGCCGCACAGCCAAATGTGCTCTTTTGTAGTGCTTACGGATGATGGACCGGATGGTTGGCGACCACCTGGAGGGCCCGTGCGTACCGACATCGATCCCCGCAACCTGATCGGCCGCAAGGCGTTCGACCGCAACGGCACGAGGATCGGCACCGTCGACGAGGTCTACCTCGACGACGCCACCGGCATACCCGAATGGGCGGCCATACGCACCGGCCTGTTCAGCCGGGACGCCTTCGTCCCCCTGGAACCCAGCGAACTGGTCGACGGCACGCTGCGGGTGCCCTTCGACCGCGCGCTGATCAAGGAGGCCCCCGACTTCGGCGTCGGCCGCCACCTCTCCCCGGAACAGGAACTCCAGCTCTACCACCACTACGGCCTCGACATCGCCGCCCCGCCCGCCTTCCCCGACCACGACTTCGGCCACCTGGCGGGCCAGGAGGAACCCAGCTGAGGCGAGACGGGCCCAACACCCCCCGAAAACGCCTCCTGCGCACCCCGCGCCCCGCGGGAAAGACTGTCCCCTGCCCCCTGCCCCTGCCCCCGTCCCCCGCTCACCGCTCACCGCTCACCGCTCACCGCTCACCGGGATCCGAGCCCCGCCGGCACACCCGGCGATTGCTCCCCACCCCGCCCGTCCCGCGCGTGACCGGCACCCCACACCTCCTCCCGCCTCACCTGAGCCGCATCGCCCGGCTGTCCCCGCACCGCCGCGCAGCGCCCCGTACCGCGACCGCGGTCACCCCGCCCCACCCACCGGCTCGACCGGTCCGGCCGCGGCGTCCCCCGGTCTTCGTTCCACCAATGGCAGCGGCTCCGCCGGCTCCAGTTCCGGGTCGTCGGTCCGGAACGTCCGTACCCGTCCCGGCCGGGTCGACAACGGCGTCTCGAACCGCACCGTGACCCGCCCCAGACCACTGCCCTGCACCCACCCGTGCCCGTACACCGCGTGCCGTACGTCGTGCCCCGAGGGCCAGCGGCGCTCGGCGGGCGCGATCTCCGGCTCGGCGGACGCGGCCCGGTCGCCCCCCTCCGCCGCCCCCGAAAGCCCCGTGGCCCCCGCCTGCTCCGCCTCCTCCTGCGCCCCCGCCCGCTCCCCCGCCGCCTGCGCGAACAGGTCCTCCTGCGTGTAGTCGGCGAGCCCAGTGACCCCCACGCCGAGCAGCCGCACCCCGCCGGTGGTGTCCACGGCGTCCAGGAGCCGCGCCGCCGCCTCCGCGACCACCGCCGGGTCGTCCGTGGGCCCGCGCAGCGTCTCGGACCGGGTCAGGGTGGAGAAGTCGTAGCGCCGTACCTTCAGCACGATGGTGCGCCCGGACAGCCCGGCCCCGCGCAGCCGCCCCACACACCGGCCGGCCAGCCGCCGCACCTCGAGACCGACCCGGGTCCGGTCGTGGATGTCGACGTCGTAGGTGTCCTCCACCGACACCGACTTGGTCTCCCGCTCGGCCACCACGGGCCGCTCGTCGTGCGCCAGCGCCATCGCGTACAGCGCGTGTCCGTGCGCCTTGCCCAGCAGCCGGACCAGTTCGTCCTCGCCCGCCTCGGCGAGTTCGCCGACCGTGGTCATCCCGGCCCGCCGCAGGTGGTCACCGGTCGCCGGTCCCACCCCGGGCAGAATCCGCACCGACAGCGGCGCGAGCAGCCGGCGCTCGGTGCCCGGCTCGATCAGCACCAGCCCGTCCGGCTTGGCGTCCTCGGAGGCGATCTTGGCGAGCATCTTGGAGGCGGCCAGCCCCACCGACCCCGTCAGTCCGGTGACGGCCCGGATGTCCTCCCGCAGCCGGATGCCGGCCAGCCGGGCCGACTGGGCGTCCCAGGCGGTCCCGCCGGCCTCCAGGTCCACGAACGCCTCGTCCAGGCTCAGCGGCTCCACCAGCGGGGACAGCGCCCGCAGCAGCCCCATCACCTGCTCGCTGACCGACCGGTAGAGCTGGAAGCGCGGCACGAGATAGGCGGCGTTGGGCGCGAGCCGCCGGGCCTGGGCCATGGGCATCGCCGAGTGGACACCGAAGACCCGGGCCTCGTACGAGGCCGTGGCCACCACGCCGCGCGGCCCCAGCCCGCCCACGACCACGGCCTTCCCGCGCAGGCTCGGCTTGGACGCCTGCTCCACCGAGGCGAAGAAGGCGTCCATGTCGAGATGCAGGATCGTGGGCGCGGTTCTCACATCTCCGATGCTGCCCTACGCCACTGACAACGCGCCCGCACGCCCGGCACGGCGGGGCCCGGACGCGCTCAGACCGCCCGGTTGCGCCGCCGGGCCAGTTCGTCCGCCGGATTGTTCCCGACCAGGGTCTCGCCGGTGTCGACCCGCTCCCCGTGCAACTGCGACAGGGCGCTCTCCACGTCCCGCCACACCACCCCGACGGCGATCCCGAAGATCCCCTGACCGCCCTGGAGCAGGGCGTGCACCTCGTCCGGCGAAGTGCACTCGTAGACGGTGGCACCGTCGCTCATCAGCGTCATCCGCTCCAGGTCGCGAAAACCGCCCTCCCTGAGATGCTGCACGGTGGTCCGGATGTTCTGGAGCGACACACCCGTGTCGAGGAACCGCTTGACGATCTTCAGTACGACCACGTCGCGGAAGCTGTACAGCCGCTGGGTGCCGGACCCGTGGGCCGGCCGCACGCTGGGTTCGACCAGTTTGGTACGGGCCCAGTAGTCGAGTTGCCGATAGGTGATCCCGGCGGCCGCGCAGGCCGTGGGCCCCCGGTAGCCGATCTGCTCGGACGCCATGGACGCCGCCCCTCCGCCGCTCGGCACCACCGCAGGTCGCCGCGGGGCGTGGTCGGCCGTACCACCGGGCTGCGGGTATCCGCCGCCCGGGCGAATCCGAGAACCCTCGGGAGAGTACGGAGCACCGGCTCCGAGACCGCGTGCGGGAGCACGTCCCACCGTACCGTCGCCGCTGCTTCTCACGCCGACCTCCGTCCTTGACCTGCCTCCTCGAAGGTAGGCAGTCACCAAGGGTGCGTCAACGATCGCCACACTCGGCACGCCGAGTGATAATCACCCTAAGAGTGGTTTGCCGTGTCCCCTCGCCGGGAAAGGCTAGCCGAATATCCGTTTTCGGACGGCCGTCACTGATTGCTGCTGCCGAAGTCCTCGGGCGAGATCTGGTCGAGGAACTCGCGGAACTTCTCCACCTCGTCCTCCTGCTCGTCCGGGATCGCGATACCGGCGTCGTCCAGCACCGTGTCACTGCCGAAGATCGGCGTACCGGTGCGCAGCGCCAGCGCTATGGCGTCGGACGGCCGCGCGCTCACCTCGACCCCGCTGGCGAAGACCAGCTCGGCGTAGAAGACCCCTTCCCGCAGGTCGGTGATGCGCACTTCGGTGAGCTCCTGGCCGACGGCTTCCAGCACGTCCTTGAACAGGTCGTGGGTCAGCGGCCGTGCGGGAGCCATGCCCTGCTGGGCGAAGGCGATCGCCGTCGCCTCCCCGGGACCGATCCAGATGGGGAGGTAGCGGTCTCCTCCCACTTCACGCAGCAGCACGATCGGTTGGTTGGAGGGCATCTCGACCCGGACACCTACGACATCGAGCTCGTTCACACAGCAACCCTAGGCCGTGCCCGGGACGTTTGGGTAGTCGGGCCGGGAACGGGTGACCGATCCGGGCTCCGCCTCACGGCAGCCGCACCCCGAGGGCGGTCTGCACCAGAGCGGCGTGCAGCTTCACCGCGAGCCCCGCCAGCTCCTTGGTACGGGCCTCCGCGTGCGCCCTGGTCTGCGGGTTCCGGTGCCGTTTGAGCGGGGCCACCACCTGGTCCACCAGCCCGGCCTCCCGGTCGGCGGCGGCCTTCATCACCCTCAGGTGCCGCGGTTCGATCCCGAACCGTCCCAGCTCGACCACGAGGGTGGCCACGGTGGCCGTCTCCGCGTCGTAGGCCCCGTCCGGCAGCGGGGCGATCAGGCCGTACGCCTCCCACTCGTCGAGCTGCCGCTCCTCTATGCCGACCGCGGCGAGCAGCTCCGCCCGCCCGATCCGGGCCGCGGCCGCCGCCGCGACAGGCTCCGGCAGCGATTCGCCCGCCTCGCGCTGCCGCCCCACGGTCGGCAGCGGCACCGCCTCGCCGCGCTCCATGGCGTCCAGGTGCTCGCGGATCACCTTGAGCGGCAGATAGTGGTCGCGCTGCATTCGCAGCACGTGCCCGAGGCGCTCGACGTCCCGGGCGCTGAACTTGCGGTACCCGGCGGGGGTCCGCCGCGGATCGACGAGCCCCTCCGACTCCAGGAACCGGATCTTCGAGATCGTGATGTCGGGAAACTCGTCACGCAGCACGTTCAGCACCGCGCCGATGCTCAGCAGTCCGTCCGCGGCGGCGGTGCCGTGACCGGCACCACCGCTCGGTGTTTGCAGCATGGCCCTTCCCTGGGGATCTCCCCGGACGGAGCCCGGGGCGGCTCAGTAGCCCCGCTGGCTCGCGTAGAACACCAGCCGGTACTTGCCGATCTGCACCTCGTCGCCGTTGGACAGGGCGACCTCGTCGATCCGCTCGCGGTTGACGTACGTGCCGTTCAGGCTGCCCACGTCGGCGACCGTGAACGACCCGTCCGGCTGCCGGCGGAACTCCACGTGCCGACGGGAGACCGTGACGTCGTCCAGGAAGATGTCGCTCTGCGGGTGCCGTCCGGCCGTGGTCAGCTCACCGTCCAACAGGAACCGGCTGCCCGAGTTCGGACCCCGGCGCACGACCAGCAGCGCGGACCCCAGCGGCAGCGCCTCCACGGCGGCCTGCGCCTCCGGGGACAGCGTCGGCATCTGCGTCTGCCCGGTGACCTCGGCGTCGTACGCCTCCAGACCGGAGATCGAGATCGTGGACGTCGTCTCCGAGGGACGCTCCGCGTGCGCCCCGGACCGCAGCGGCGCGCCGCAGTTGGAGCAGAAGCGGCTGTTCTCCGCGTTGCGGTTACCGCACCTCGTACACACCAGGGCCGACATGGACGGATCCTCCTGCGGCGGCTGCCCCGCCGGGGCGTTGGACGCGTACGGACCGGGGCCGAACCCTGAACCCGTACTTGAGGTCGACGGTTGCCCGAAACCTATGCCGCCGGGCTGCGCAGGGTCAACAGACGGCGCGCCCTGACCACCCACCTGGTCGCGGAAGAGCGGACGCCCACCCTCCGCGTCGGGCTGCGCGCGATGGCGAGCGGTCGCGTTCTCGCCGCTCTCTCGCGCGCTCTTGCCGAACAACTTCGCAAACAACTTCACGGGCGATTCCCCTTGACCGAAACAGACCCGCCCGTGGGGCAGGACGAACCCTGACTGAACGTACTGGCCGACCCGGACATCCTGACAACGTCCGTCTCCACCAGACAGTTTCCACCACGCACCACCCATTCGGTGCGCCGACCCCCCGCAAGCTCATGCCCCCGCCGGACAGCGCCCATGCGCCCTCGGTTCACTCGGAGGACGACCGAGCGTAGTCAGGCCGCTTCGCCGCTCGCAAGGCGTCCACGACGATCTTGCTCGACCGCTCAACAGTAGCGGTGGCCTGTTCCTTCTCCAGAGTCTGCACCACTCCCCCAGGGATGTTGAGCGCGGGCTCGAGGTCCTGCGGCTTCCCGATGACCTTGAAACGATAGGGCGCGTCGATCTTGTTCCCGTCGACGCTCACGCCGTCGTCGGAGTCCGTCAGATAGGTACCGGCGACCACCCGTACGCCGTTGACCTGGATGGCCTCCGCGCCGGCGGCGCGCAGTTCCTGGATCGCGTCGAGCAGCATGTCCGCCTCGACCGATCCCTTCGGGTCCGCGATCGTCATCGTGATCCCCGGCCCCTGCGCGGCCACCGTGCCCGCCAGGACGCCGAGTTGCCGCTCCTTCTCGATCGTCTGCTTACGGGCCTCCTCGGCCTGGTCCGAGCTGTTCTCCAGCTCGTCCCGCTGCGCCTCGAGACCCTGCTTCTCGTCCTGAAGACGTTGCGTACGGTCATCGAGTTCATCGAGGATGCGGACCAGATCCTCCTGCCGGGCGCCGCGCAGCGCGCTGTCCCCGTCGCTGTTGGACGCCACCTGTACGGCCAGGCCGAAGCCGAGCCCGAACAGCAGCAGGGCGACGATCAGTTGGGCCCGGGTCACCCGCGGCGGCCACAGCCCCTGCACCAGCCGTTGCCGTCCGGTCGTCCCGGGCTCCGGCCGCGCGGCCGGACGCTGGCTCGGGGCCGGCACCGAGCCAGGCGCCACCTCTTCGGGCAGTTCTGCGCGGAGCCGGTGCTCCGCCCGTTCGTCCTTGCCGCTCATCGGTCTCACGCCCGGAACACGTGCCGGCGGATGGCCGCGGCGTTGGAGAAGATCCGGATGCCGAGGACGACCACGACACCGGTGGACAGCTGGGCGCCGACGCCCAACTTGTCGCCCAGGAAGACGATCAGCGCGGCCACCACCACGTTCGACAGGAACGACACCACGAAGACCTTGTCGTCGAAGATGCCGTCGAGCATGGCCCGCAGCCCGCCGAACACGGCGTCCAGCGCCGCGACCACGGCGATCGGCAGATAAGGCTCGACGGCGGCCGGAACCTCCGGCCGGACCAGCAAGCCGGCCACGACTCCCACGACGAGGCCCAGTACGGCGATCACGTTGTGCCCTTCTCGGTTTTCGGTTGTGCGGTTCGTACGATCACACTCGGCGCGGCCGGCAGCCGGAGGTCGTCCTCCGTGGAGATACCGGTCCGGATGCCGTAGTTCTCCTCCAGGGCGTTCAGATACAGCCCGTCGGCGCTGTTCTGGAACGTGCTGCTGAGCTGTTGCCCGTCGCCCACGGCGAGCACCGTGTAGGGCGGCACCAGCGGCCTGTTGTCGACCAGTATCGCGTCGCCCGCGGCCCTGATCGCGGAGAGCGCGGTCAGCCGCTGCCCGTTGATGGAGACCGCCTCGGCGCCCGCGGCCCACAGTCCGTTGACCACCCGCTGCATGTCCCGGTCGCGCACCCGGCCGGTGTCGGAGAACCCGGAGGTTCCGCGCGGTGTGCCGTCGCCGCCCGTGGAGGCGTCCTTGGCGTCGTTCACCACGAGCTTCACCCCGGGTCCGTGCACGGCGACGGCCCCGGACAGCACCCCGACCAGCTCGCCCCGGTCGCCGTCTCCGGTGTGCTGGAGCGCCTCGCGCTGGCGGGCGCCCACGTCCTCGCGCAGGGCGTCGACGTCGTCCTCAAGGTCGTCCGCCGCCGAGGTCTCCTGGTCGATGCGGTCGATCAGTTCCTCGCGCTCCTTGGCGGCGGCCGGGGCCGCGACGCGCGCCTGGGCGGCTCCGACGGTCACCACCAGGGCGGCCAGCACCAGCCCGGCGGCCAGGCCCAGCTTGGCCCGCAGGGTTTTGGGCAGGCCGCCGGTGCCCGCGGCCCGCTTGCGTGCCGCCGCCTCGGCGTAACCGTCGTCGAGGCTGTGGTCCATGACGTTGGTGAGCAACGACATGGACGCGTCCGGACGTGTGGGCCGCGTGGCTGTGCTCCGAACGGGGGGTTGCTGCGGCATGCCGCACATCGTCGCACGCCGCCGCCCCTGCTTCCGAACGGCCCCACCGGCGTGCCGGACAGGCCCCCTTGGGGGCACTTGTCCGGCACGCGCGCGTACTGCGGTTTTTACCGGCCGGCGCTGTCCACGACCGCCGACCACTCGTCGAGCAGTGCCTGCGCGGAGGCGTCGTCGGGACCCTCGGCCCACAGGTGGGTGGCCGCCTCGGCCGGGTCGGGCAGCACCATGACCCAGCGCCCGTCGGCCTCCACGACCCGTACCCCGTCGGTGGTGTCCACGGAGCGGTCTCCCGCCTCCTCCACGACGCGGCGCATGACAAGCCCCTTGACCGCCCACGGGGTCGCCAGATCACGCCTGAGCACGTGCGCCCGCGGAATCCGGGCGTCGATCTGGCTCAGCGTGAGCTGCGTGCGCGCCACCAGCCCGATCAGCCGTACGAAGGCCGCGGTGCCGTCGTAGACGCTGCTGAACTCCGGGACGATGAAGCCGCCCTTGCCGTCACCGCCGAAGATGGTCCCTTCCTCGCCGCCGACCCGGGTGAGGTCGTCGGGAGAAGTGGTCGTCCACTCCACCTGGGTGCCGTGGTACGCCGCCACCTGCTCGGCGATCCGGGTGGTGGTCACCGGCAGCGCCACCCGCCCGCTGCGCCGCTCGGCGGCGATCAGGTCGAGCATCACCAGCAGCGCCCGGTCGTCCTCGATGATCCGGCCCTTCTCGTCGACGAGCGACAGCCGCTCCCCGACCGGGTCGAACCGCACTCCGAACGCGGCCCGCGAGGACGCCACGATCTCCCCGAGCCGTACCAGCCCGGACCGCCGCATGTCGGCCGACTCGGTCGGCCGGGACTCGTCGAGCCCGGGGTTGATGGTCAGCGAGTCGACGCCCAGCTTGCCGAGCAGACTGGGCAGCACCAGCCCCGCACTGCCGTTGGAGGCGTCGACCACGACCTTCAGCCCCGACTCGGCGATGCCCGCCGTGTCGACGTTGCGCAGCAGCGACCCGGTGTACGAGTCGAACACGCTGGACGGGAAGTGCAGGTCACCGATCTCGCCGGGGAACGCCCGCCGGTACTCCTGCCTGGCGAAGACCCGGTCCAGCTTCCGCTGGCTGCCCTGCGACAGGTCGGCGCCCTGGCTGTCGAAGAACATGATGTCGACCGAGTCCGGCACCCCGGGCGTGGTACGGATCATGATGCCGCCGGCGCTGCCCCGCGCGGTCTGCTGCCGTGCCACCGGCAGCGGTACGTTCTCCAGGTCCCGTACGTCGATGGCGCTGGCCTGCAACGCTGAGATGACCGCGCGCTTGAGCGCACGGGCGCCTCGGGAGTGGTCGCGGGCCGTGGTGACGGTCGACCCCTTTTTGAGGGTCGTCGCATAGGCACCGGCCAGCCGCACGGCCAGTTCCGGAGTGATCTCGACGTTCAGAATGCCGGAGACCCCTCTGGCGCCGAACAGGTGCGCCTGCCCCCGCGACTCCCAGATCACCGAGGTGTTGACGAACGCGCCGGCCTCGACGGTCTTGAACGGGTAGACCCGCACGTTGCCCTGAACGATCGATTCTTCACCGACCAGGCACTCGTCGCCGATGACCGCGCCGTCCTCGATCCGCGCCGCGCGCATGATGTCGGTGTTCTTGCCGACGACGCAGCCGCGCAGGTTGCTGTGCGGGCCGACGTACACGTTGTCGTGCACGACGGCCTTGTGCAGGAAGGCGCCGCTCTTGACGACGACGTTGGAGCCGATGACGGTGTGTTCCCGGATCTCGGCGCCGGCCTCGACCTTGGCGTAGTCGCCCACGTAGAGCGGCCCTCGGAGTACGGCGTCGGGATGCACCTCGGCGCCTTCGGCCACCCACACTCCGGGCGAGAGTTCGAAGCCGTCGATGTCGACGTCGACCTTGCCCTCCAGGACGTCCGCCTGGGCCTTCACATAGCTCTCGTGGGTACCGACGTCCTCCCAGTACCCCTCGGCGATGTAGCCGTAGATCGGCTTGCCTTCCTTCATCAGCTGCGGGAAGACATCACCGGACCAGTCGACGGAGACGTCGGCCTCGACATAGTCGAAGACCTCGGGCTCCATGACATAGATACCGGTGTTCACGGTGTCCGAGAAGACCTGACCCCAGGTCGGCTTCTCCAGGAAGCGTTCGACCTTGCCGTCCTCGTCGACGATGGTGATACCGAATTCAAGGGGATTGGGTACGCGCGTCAGGCATACGGTGACGAGCGCGCCCTTCTCCTTGTGGAAATTGACCAGCTCGGTGAGGTCGAAGTCGGTCAGCGCATCGCCGGAGATGACGAGGAAGGCATCGTCCTTCAACGCCTCTTCGGCGTTCTTGACGCTTCCGGCGGTACCGAGTGGCTTCTCCTCATTGGCATAGGTGAGCTCCATTCCGAGCTCTTCACCGTCACCGAAGTAGTTCTTGACCAGGGAGGCCAGGAACTGCACGGTCACGACGGTCTCGTTGAGCCCATGCCTTTTGAGCAGCCGCAGAACGTGCTCCATGATCGGCCGGTTGGCCACCGGCAGGAGCGGCTTGGGCATGCTTGAGGTCATGGGACGAAGGCGTGTGCCTTCGCCTCCGGCCATCACGACGGCCTTCATGTCGGAAGCGTCCTCCTCTAAGAGACGACGGTCTGACCGACTTCACCCGCCTCGATTGTCCCGCACTTTTCCAGCGCGGGCCATCGGGGCCGCTACGGCCGCACAGTGGGCGAGTTCAATCGGCCATGGTGTCCGCGCGGACCAAGCGGCGGACCTGAACCATGTAGAGGACTCCTGCCCACCAGTACAGGGTTGTACCCCATCCGGCGAACGCCCATCCGAAAATAGCAGCGAGTGACGAGATCCATCCGCTGCCGTCACTGAGCAGCAGCAGCGGGAAGGCGTACATCAAGTTGAACGTCGCCGCCTTCCCCAGGAAGTTCACCTGCGGCGGCGGATAGCCGTGCCGTCTGAGGATGCCCACCATGACCAGCAGGACCAGCTCACGCGCGAGCAGTACCGCGGTCAGCCACAGCGGGAGAATCTCCCGCCAGGTCAGGCCGACCAGCGTGGACAGGATGTAGAGCCGGTCCGCCGCGGGGTCCAGCAGCCGGCCGAGGCTGCTGATCTGGTTCCAGCGCCGGGCGAGCTTGCCGTCCAGGTAGTCGCTGACGCCGCTGAGCGCCAGCACCAGCAGCGCCCAGCCGTCACTCTTGGGGCCGCCGAACTCGGGCCTGAGGATCAGCCACAGGAAGAGGGGCACGCCGACGAGGCGGGCCATGCTGAGGATGTTCGGGATGGTGAGGACCCGGTCAGTCTGGACGCGGGTCTCCTGGACCTCCACCCGGGGGCCTCCTGGTTGAAATAAGCCAACAATGCCCCCTGACCTTACCTCAACGCAAAAAAGCTCTGGCCCTCGGGCGGTCTGCCCAAGAGCCAGAGCTCTAAAAGGAGTTCGGCGGCGTCCTACTCTCCCACAGGGTCCCCCCTGCAGTACCATCGGCGCTGTAAGGCTTAGCTTCCGGGTTCGAAATGTAACCGGGCGTTTCCCCTACGCTATGACCACCGAAACACTATGAAACACAACCAACCGCTCTGAACCAGCAGCGGGGCTGTTCGTGGTTTCAGAACCAACACAGTGGACGCGAGCAACTGAGGACAAGCCCTCGGCCTATTAGTACCAGTCAAC
>NZ_JBQOUX010000159.1:0-14249 GCF_052216785.1 Streptomyces sp. JW3
GGGGGCGGACCCGGTCACCGGGTCCGCCCCCTTCGTACGGTCCGTACCGCCGTCGCGGTTACTTCTTCTTCGCGCCGCGCTTCTCGCGCACCCGCACCGAGATGTGGATCGGCGTGCCCTCGAAGCTGAACTCCTCGCGCAGCCGGCGCTCGATGAACCGGCGGTAGCCGGCCTCGATGAACCCGGACGCGAACAGCACGAACCGCGGCGGCCGGGTGCCCGCCTGGGTGCCGAACAGGATGCGCGGCTGCTTGCCGCCGCGCACCGGGTGCGGGTGGGCGGCGACCAGCTCGCCCAGGAAGGCGTTCAGCCGGCCCGTCGGCACCCGGGTCTCCCAGCCCGCCAGCGCCGTCTCGATCGCGGGGACCAGCTTCTCCATGTGCCGCCCGGTGCGCGCCGAGACGTTGACCCGGGGCGCCCAGGCGACCTGGCCCAGCTCGGTCTCGATCTCCCGCTCCAGGTAGTAGCGGCGCTCCTCGTCCAGGCTGTCCCACTTGTTGAAGGCGAGGACGACCGCGCGGCCCGCCTCGACCGCCATGGTGACGATCCGCTGGTCCTGCACCGAGATGGAGTCGCAGGCGTCCAGCAGGATGACCGCGACCTCGGCCTTCTCGACCGCGGCGGCGGTGCGCAGCGAGGCGTAGTAGTCGGCGCCCTGCTGGAGGTGGACCCGCTTGCGGATACCGGCGGTGTCGACGAACTTCCAGGTCACGCCGCCCAGTTCGATCAGCTCGTCGACCGGGTCGCGGGTGGTGCCGGCCAGCTCGTTGACGACGACGCGCTCCTCGCCGGCCACCTTGTTCAGCAGCGAGGACTTGCCGACGTTGGGGCGGCCGATCAGGGCGATCCGGCGCGGGCCGCCGACCGCCGTGCCGAAGCTCTGCTCCGGGGCCTCGGGCAGCGCCTCCAGGACCTTGTCCAGCATGTCGCCGGTGCCCCGGCCGTGCAGCGCGGAGACCGGCTGGGGCTCGCCGAGCCCCAGCGACCACAGATACGCCGCGTCGGCCTCGCCGCTCGGGCCGTCCACCTTGTTGGCGCACAGCACCACCGGCTTGCCGGCCTTGCGCAGCAGCCGTACCACGGCCTCGTCGGTGTCGGTGGCGCCGACCTTGGCGTCCACCACGAAGACCACCGCGTCGGCGGCCTCGATGGCGTACTCGGCCTGCGCGGCCACCGAGGCGTCGATGCCGAGGACGTCCTGCTCCCAGCCGCCGGTGTCGACCACCTTGAAGCGGCGCCCGGCCCACTCGGCCTCGTAGGTGACGCGGTCGCGGGTGACGCCGGGCTTGTCCTCGACGACCGCCTCGCGGCGGCCGATGATCCGGTTGACCAGGGTCGACTTGCCGACATTGGGGCGGCCGACGACGGCGAGGACGGGCAGCGGGCCGTGCCCGGCCGCCTCGATGGCGCCCTCGACGTCCTCGACGTCGAAGCCCTCTTCCGCGGCGAGCTCCATGAACCGCTCGTACTCGGCGTCGCCAAGCGCCCCGTGGTCGTGCTCCTCGCCCGAGCCGCCGGAGTGGATGTCGTCGTTCATGAAGTCCGTACCTCGTTCATCGTGGTGATCGGTGGCACCCCTGTACCGGGTGATCCACTACTCAAGTGTTACCTAGCGTCCGGTGAGACGCCTGGCGGTTTCCAGGTGCGCGGTGAGCTGCTTCTGGATGCGCTCGGTCGCCTCGTCCAGCGCCTTGCGGGTGCGCCGCCCGCTGCCGTCGCCCGCGTCGAACGGGTCACCGAAGACCACGTCGATCCGCGAGCGCAGCGGGGGCAGCGCCTTTATCAACCGTCCGGGCCGGCCGGAACTTCCCAGCACCGCCACCGGCACGACCGGCGCCCCGCCGCGGACCGCGAAGTACGCCAGTCCGGCGCGCAGCGCGGCGAAGTCGCCCTCGCCCCGGGTGCCCTCCGGGAAGATGCCGAGCGCGCCGCCGGCCGACAGCACGTCCAGCGCCCGGGTGATCGCCGTGCGGTCGGTGCCGGTGCGGTCCACCTTGACCTGGCCGATGCCGGTCAGGAACGGGTCCAGCGGGCCGACGAACGCCTCCTTCTTGATCAGGAAGTGCGTCGGCCGCGGGGCCACGCCCATGACCATCGGGCCGTCTATGTTGTGCGAGTGGTTGACGGCGAAGATCACCGGGCCGGCGGCGGGCACCTTCCAGGCGCCCAGCACCCGGGGCCGGAACAGCCCGTACATCAGGCCGACGCCGATGCGCCGCCCGACCTCGGCACCCCGCTCGGAGCGCTGTGTCACTTGGCCGCCCGCTTCTCCTCGACGAGGGTGACGACACACTCGATGACCTGCGGGAGGGTGAGCTCGGTGGTGTCCACCTCGAACGCGTCGCCGGCCTTGGCCAGCGGGGAGACCTTACGGCTGGAGTCGGCCGCGTCCCGCTTGGCCAGCGCCTCCTGGGTCGCCTTGACGTCGGCGTCCTTCAGCTCGCCGCTGCGGCGGGCGGCGCGGGCCTCCTCGGAGGCGGTGAGGAAGATCTTGAGGTCGGCGTCCGGCAGCACGGTGGTGCCGATGTCCCGGCCCTCGACGACGATGCCGGTCACCGCGGAGGCGGCGATCGCCCGCTGGAGCTCGGTGATCCGGGCCCGGATCTCCGGGACCGCGCTGACCGCGCTGACCTTGGCGGTGACCTCCTGGGTGCGGATCGGGCCGGCCACGTCCACGCCGTCGACGGTGATGGTGGGGTGCTCCGGGTCGGTGCCGGAGAGGATCTCGGGCTTGTCCGCCGCGGCGGCGACCGCCTGGGCGTCGGCGGTGTCGATGCCGTTGGTCACCATCCACCAGGTGATCGCCCGGTACTGGGCGCCGGTGTCCAGGTAGCTGAGGCCGAGCTGCGCGGCGACGGCCTTCGACGTGCTCGACTTGCCCGTGCCGGAGGGCCCGTCGATGGCGACAATCACTGCCGGGGCGGTCGGGGCGGCGCCGTTTTCCACGAGGGGACACCTTCCTGGTGCGGTGGGGTGAGGTGGTGACTGGGGTTGCGGGGACGCACCCGCGCCCCCGCACCAGGTTACTGGCTCGCCACCGCGCCTCGGACCGGCCTGTGGACAAGGCCGGTCACTGCCGGATCGCCCAGCCCTTCTCCCGCAGGGCGGCCGTCAGCGCGGTGGCCGCCTTCGGCTCCACCATCAGCTGCACCAGACCGGCCTGCTGGCCGGTGGCGTGCTCGATCCGGACGTCCTCGATGTTGACGCCGGCCTGTCCGGCGTCCGCGAAGATGCGGGCGAGCTGGCCCGGCTGGTCGTCGATGTGGACGGCGACGGTCTCGTAGACCCGGGGGGCGCTGCCGTGCTTGCCGGGGACCCGGACCTGCCCCGCGTTGCCCCGGCGCAGCACCTCCTCGACACCGGCGGCGCCCTCGCGGCGCTTGTCGTCGTCGGCGGACTGGAGCGCGCGCAGCGCCCGGACCGTCTTCTCCAGGTCACCGGCGACGTCCCCGAGCAGGTCGGCGACCGGACCGGGGTTGGCGGAGAGGATGTCGATCCACATCGCCGGGTCGGAGGCGGCGATCCGGGTCACGTCCCGGATGCCCTGCCCGCACAGCCGTACGGCGGCCTCCTCGGCGTGCTCCAGGCGGGCGGCGACCAGGCCGGAGACCAGGTGCGGCATGTGCGAGACGAGGGCGACGGCCCGGTCGTGGGCGTCGGCGTCCATCACCACCGGCACGGCGCCGCAGAAGGAGACCAGCTCCAGGACCAGGTTCAGCACCTCGGTGTCGGTGTCCCGGGTCGGGGTCAGCACCCAGGGGCGGCCCTCGAACAGGTCGGCGCCGGCCGCCAGCGGGCCGGACTTCTCCCGCCCGGACATCGGGTGCGTACCGAGGTAGGAGGTGAGGTCGAAGCCGCGCGCCTCCAGCTCGCGGCGCGGGCCGCCCTTGACGCTGGCCACGTCGATGTACCCGCGCGCCAGACCGCGCCGCAGCGCGTCGGCGAGCACCTCGGCCACATGGGCGGGCGGCGCCGCCACGATCGCGAGGTCGACCGGTCCGTCCGGGGCCTCGTCGGTGCCGGCGCCGAGCGCGGCGGCGGTCCGGGCCTGCTGCGGGTCGTGATCGGCGAGGTGCACGGTGACGCCCCGCCGGGTCAGGGCGAGGGCGGCCGAGGTGCCGATCAGCCCGGTGCCGATGACGAGCGCGGACCTCACTGGGCGATGTCCTTGCGCAGGGCCGCCGCGGCGCCGAGGTAGACGTGCGCGAGGTCGGCGCGCGGCCGGTCGGACTCGATGTGCGCGAGGATCCGGACGACGCGGGGCATGGCACCCTCGATGTCCAGTTCCTGGGCGCAGATCAGCGGCACGTCGGTGATGCCGAGCCCCCGGGCCGCGGCGGCCGGGAAGTCGCTGTGCAGGTCGGGGGTGGCGGTGAACCAGATGCTGATCAGGTCCTCGGTGGTCAGTCCGTTGCGCTCCAGGACGGCGGTGAGCAGGGCGGACACCTGCTCGTCCATGTGACCGGCTTCGTCCCGCTCCAGCTGGACGGCGCCCCGGACCGCTCGTACCGCCACGTCTCGCTCCTCGTTCGGTGTGCGTATCGGCTCTGGCCGTCCAGCGTAGTCAGCCCGCGCGGCGCCGGTGGACGGCGACCGGTCGCTGAGACGGCGGCGGCGCACCGCGTACGGTGAGGCGCGTTTTGCCCCGCTGATCCGGGTTGCTTCCTCTTCGGGTGCTTCGGTGCCATGCTCGTGTTCCCCCCATTTCCCGGAGTGACGACATGCCTCACAGCGCCACGCGCCGCACGATCCTCCTCACCACCGCCGCCACCGCCCTCCCCCTGACGGCGGCCTGCGGCGGCGGGGGCGACGACGGCGGCTCCGCCGCGGCCAGCAGTTCCCCGGCCGGCCAGGACCTGGCCAAGGCCGGCGACATCCCGGTCGGCGGCGGCAAGGTCTTCAAGGAGCAGAAGGTGGTGGTGACCCAGCCCGAGAAGGACGACTTCAAGGCGTTCTCGGCGGTCTGCACCCATCAGGGCTGCGTGGTGGCGGACGTGTCCGGCGGCACCATCAACTGTGCCTGCCACGGCAGCAAGTTCGCCATCGCCGACGGCGCGGTCAAGCAGGGCCCGGCCACCGAGCCGCTGCCCGCCGAGCAGATCACGGTGGAGGGAAATTCGGTCCGCCTGGCGTGATCGTCCGCGTAACCTCCCGGGCATGGAATCCCCCGGCCCGGCTGCCGAGACCCTGGTGCGCGACCACACCGTCTACGCCTGTGTGACGGGGTCGCGCGCCTTCGGGTTGGCCACGGCGGACAGCGACACCGACCGCCGTGGCGTGTTCCTCGCCCCCACGCCCCTGTTCTGGCGCTTCGACAAGCCGCCGACGCATGTCGAGGGACCGGCCGAGGAGCAGTTCAGCTGGGAGCTGGAGCGCTTCTGCGAGCTGGCCCTGCGCGCCAACCCCAACATCCTGGAGTGCCTGCACTCCCCACTGGTGGAACACGCCGACGCCACCGGCCGCGAGCTGCTGGCCCTGCGCGAGGCGTTCCTCTCCCGCCGTGTCTACGAGTCGTTCACGGTCCCCCACGCTCGGCTGCGCTCGCGCGGGCGGTGCCCCCATCGCCCTCGGCCAGCGCCGCAGGCTGGACGCCGATCTGCGGGTGCACGGCGCCCCGCGCTGGAAGCACGCCATGCACCTGCTGCGGCTGCTGACGAGCGCCCGCGACCTGCTGCGCACCGGCGTCCTCACGGTCGACGTGGGAGCGGACCGCGAACCGCTGCTCGCCGTGAAGCGCGGCGAGGTGCCGTGGCCCGAGGTGGAGGCCCGGATGACCCGCCTGGCCGGGGAGTGCGAGCGGGCCGCGCGCCGCGGCCCGCTGCCCGCCGCACCGGACCGGCGCCGGATCGAGGACTTCCTGTTCCGCGTCCGCCGCGCCTCCGCCCGCCAGCAGGACGCCCTCCGGCAGGACTGAGTCAGGCGTCCCAGAGCGCCCCGAACGACAGCAGGTCGGACCGGTACTCGATCCGGTCGGCCCACGCGTCCGGCCACGCGTCGGCGCCCAGGTGGGCCCCCGCGAAGGCGCCCGCGAGGCAGGCCAGGGAGTCGGAGTCGCCCGAGGTGCAGGCGGCGCGGCGCAGGGCGGTGAGCGGTTCGCCGGGGAACAGCAGGAAGCACAGCAGCCCGGTGGCGAGGGCCTCCTCCGCGATCCAGCCGGCACCGGTGGCCAGGCACGGATCGGTCTCGGGCGAGACGGTGCGCACCGCGTCCCGCAGCCGGTCGAGGATCGCGAGGCATTCGTCCCAGCCCCGGGCGATGAACCGGTCCGGGGCGCCGTCCTCGGCCCGGGTCCACAGGTCACCGAGCCAGCGCTCGTGGTAGCGGACGCGGTTCTCCAGGGCATACGACCGCAGCAGCCCGACCAGTCCGGTGGGGTCGGCGCCTTCCGCCAGCAGCCGTACCGCGTGCGCGGTGAGGTCGGCGGCGGCCAGCGCGGTGGGGTGGCCGTGGGTGAGCGCGGCCTGCGACTGGGCGGCGCCCGCCCGCTGTTCGTCGCTCAGCCCGGGGAGCAGTCCGAGCGGGGCGACCCGCATGTTGGCGCCGCAGCCCTTGGAGTGGAGCTGGCTGGCGTCCTGCCAGGGCCGGCCCCGGTCCTCCAGCAGGGTGCAGGCGCGGATGCAGGTGGAGCCCGGGGCGCGGTTGTTCTCCGGCGACCGGTTCCAGGCGATGAACTCCGCGCGGACGGCCGCGGCCATCGTCTCCGGCTCCAGCCCGCCCCGGTCGGTCGCCGTGCGCAGCCCCCGGGCCAGCGCCAGCGTCATCTGGGTGTCGTCGGTGACGTACGCGGGGTCGGGCAGCGCCATCTCCCGCCAGGGGCCGCACGTGGCGAGGATCGACGGCACGTCGTTGAACTCCGTCGGGAAGCCGAGGGCGTCCCCGAGGGCCAGTCCGGTGAGCGCGCCGGAGGCGGCGCGCTTGGTCAGGGCGGTGGTCATACGGGGTGTCCTTCCCGAGGGGCGCGGAGCAGGGGCGGGTGCAGGGCGGTGGCCGGGCCGGCCCGGTACAGGGCGGCCGGTTTGCCCCGGCCGCCGGTCAGCCGGGCGGCACCCGGCACCGGTTCGACGAAGCCGGGGCTGGCGAGCACCTTGCGGCGGAAGTTGGGCCGGTCCAGCGCCGTGCCCCACACCGTCTCGTAGACCCGTTGCAGCTCGCCGAGGGTGAACTCGGGCGGGCAGAAGGCGGTGGCCAGGCAGCTGTACTCCAGCTTGGCGCCGACCCGCTCGCGGGCGTCCGCCAGGATCCGGTCGTGGTCGAAGGCGAGGCCGCGGGCTTCGCCGTACGGCGTCCAGCGGGCCTGCGCCGCGTCGCCGCCGCCGCGCGGATCGGGAGGATCGGGCAGCAGACAGGCGAAGGCGACGGAGACGACCCGCATCCGGGGGTCGCGGCCGGGGTCGCTGTAGGTGCGCAACTGCTCCAGGTGCAGCCCGGTGACGTCCGCGAGGCCGGTCTCCTCGGCCAGCTCGCGCCGGGCCGCCGCCTCCGCCGACTCCGCGGGCAGCAGAAAGCCGCCGGGCAGTGCCCAGCGGCCGGCGTACGGCTCCTCGCCCCGTTCGACGAGCAACACGTGCAGCGCGCCCGCGCGGAGCGTGAGGACCGCGAGGTCGACGGTGACGGCGAAGGGCTCGTAGCCGTACTTGTCGTAAGCCTGCTTGTCGTAAGCCTGCTTGTCGTAGGCGTGCACAGGCAGCCACCCCCTTAATAGTCACTCCGACTATAAAAGGAGGTGGCCGCCGGTCACAACCCCTACAGGTCGACCTCCTGCATCAGCATCCCGACCTCGGTGTTGGACAGCCGGCGCAGCCAGCCCGACTTCTGGTCGCCCAGGGTGATCGGCCCGAAGGCGACCCGGACCAGCTTGTCGACCGGGAACCCGGCCTCGGCGAGCATCCGCCGCACGATGTGCTTGCGGCCCTCGTGCAGGGTGACCTCGACGAGGTAGTTCTTGCCGGTCTGCTCGACGACCCGGAAGTGGTCCGCCTTGGCGTACCCGTCCTCCAGCTGGATGCCGTCCTTGAGCCGCTTGCCCAGGTCACGCGGGATCGGGCCGACGATGTGCGCCAGGTAGACCTTCTTCACGCCGTACCGGGGGTGGGTCAGCCGGTGCGCCAGCTCACCGTGGTTGGTGAGCAGGATGACGCCCTCGGTCTCGGTGTCGAGCCGGCCCACGTGGAACAGCCGCGTCTCGCGGTTGGTCACGTAGTCGCCGAGGCACTGCCGGCCCTCGTTGTCCTCCATCGTGGAGACCACACCGGCGGGCTTGTTCAGCGAGAAGAACTGGTACGACTGCGTGGCGACGGTCAGCCCGTCGACCTTGACCTCGTCCTTCTCCGGGTCGACCCGCTTGCCCTGCTCCAGCACGATCTCGCCGTTGACCTCGACCCGGGCCTGCTCGATCAGCTCCTCGCAGGACCGCCGGGAGCCGTAGCCGGCCCTGGCCAGCACCTTCTGGAGCCGCTCGCCCTCCTGCTCGGCGCCCGGGAAGGTCTTGGGCGGCTTGACGTCCTTCTTGCCGGCGTACCGCTCCCGGTTGCGCTCCTCGGCCCGCGCCTCGTACTCGCGGGAGGTCGCCGGGACGCTGCGGCCCCGCTGCTGGGGCTTCTTCGGACCGCCCTTGGCGCCGCCGCGGGCCGCGGGGCCGCGGCCCGACTTCGGACCGTCCTGGGTGGCGCCGGGGCCCACGTCGTAGCGCCGCTCCTCCGGGCGCGGCCGCTTCGGGCGGCCGCTGCCGCCCTGCTTGTCGTCACGGTCGTTGCCGGCGCCGCGGTAGTTACCGCGCCCGCCGCCGCTCCCGCCGCGGCCGCCGCTGGTGCCACCACGGCTCCCGCCGTTGTTTCCGCTGCTGTTCCTGCCGCTGCTGCTTCGCATCAAAATTCCGTCTGGTCGTCTGCGTCCTCGGAACCCGGCGCATCGGGTGCGTCCGGATCGAACGACGGAACCCCTTCCAGCGTCTCGGCCTCGATCGCCTCCGCCTCCGGGAGGAAGGGCGCCAGCTCCGGCAGCTCGTCCAGGCCGCGCAGGCCCATCCGCTCCAGGAAGTAGTTCGTCGTCACGTACAGGATCGCACCTGTTTCGGGTTCCGTGCCCGCCTCCTCGACCAGACCGCGCTGGAGCAGGGTGCGCATCACGCCGTCGCAGTTCACGCCGCGCACCGCGGAGACCCGGCTGCGGCTGACCGGCTGGCGGTAGGCGACCACCGCGAGGGTCTCCAGCGCGGCCTGGGTGAGCCGGGCGTGCTGGCCGTCCAGGACGAAGCCCTCGACCGCCGGGGCGTACTCGGGCCGGGTGTAGAACCGCCAGCCGCCGGCCACCAGACGCAGCTCGAAACCGCGCCGCTGCGCGGTGTACTCGTCGGCCAGCTCGCGCAGGGCGTCCGCGATCCGGCGCCGCGGCCGTTGCAGTGTCTTCGCCAGGTGCTCCTCGGTGGCGGGCTCGTCCACGACCATCAGGACCGCCTCCAGAGCGGGCTTGAGGTCCAGCTCCGCGACGCCGGGCGGCCCGGCCGGTACCCCGGTGGCTTCCTCGCTCACGCCTTCTTCTCCTTCGGCTCCTCGGGCGGCCGGTCGAACTCGTCGGTCACCGCCGGCTCGGCCACCCCGTCCCCACCGGTCCAGCGCACCAGCAGCTCACCGAGGGCGGTCTCCTGGTCCAGCGCGACGGCCTTCTCCCGGTACAGCTCCAGCAGCGCCAGGAACCGGGCTACGACGGTCAGGGTGTCGTCGGTGTCCGCGACAAGGCTGCGGAAGCTGGCCTGGCCCAGCTCCCGCAGCCGGGCGACCACGATCCCGGCCTGCTCGCGCACGCTGACCAGCGGCGCGTGGATGTGCTCGACGTACACCTGCGGCTTGGGCCTCGGCTGCATCGCCTTGACCGCCAGCCTGGCGAACCCTTCGGCGCCGATGCTGATCACGACGTCCGGCAGCAGCTCGGCGTGGTGCGGCTCCAGGCCCACGGTACGGGGGTAGCGGCGGGCCTCGTCGTCCAGCCGCCCGCTGAAGATGTCGGCGATCCGCTTGTAGGCGCGGTACTGGAGGAGGCGGGCGAAGAGCAGGTCGCGGGCCTCCAGGAGGGCCAGGTCGGCCTCGTCCTCGACCTCGGCGACGGGCAGCAGCCGGGCCGCCTTCAGATCGAGCAGGGTGGCGGCGACGACGAGGAACTCGGTGGTCTGGTCCAGGTCCCAGTCGGACCCCAGCGCCCTGATGTGCGCCATGAACTCGTCGGTCACCTTGGACAGGGCGACCTCGGTGACGTCCATCTTGTGCCGGGAGATCAGCTGGAGCAGCAGATCGAAGGGGCCCTCGAAGTTGGCGAGCCGGACCTTGAAGACCCGGTCGTCGTCATCGCCCTCGCCCACCGCGGCACCGGCGTCCGCGGGCGCGCCGGGTTCCTCGGGGACCACCTCGGCGGGTTCGGCGTCCGGCGCGTCCCCGGCGGGCCGCTCCGGTGGGGCGGCAGCGGGCGGCGG
Organism: Streptomyces sp. JW3; assembly: GCF_052216785.1. Taxonomy (NCBI): domain Bacteria; kingdom Bacillati; phylum Actinomycetota; class Actinomycetes; order Kitasatosporales; family Streptomycetaceae; genus Streptomyces; species Streptomyces sp. JW3. The sequence goes on from NZ_JBQOUX010000159.1 coordinate 10,463, forward strand.
CTCGGGCGGGGCGGCCGCCGGAGGGACCCCCGGCCCCTGACCCAGCGCACGGCGCCGGCCACCGAAGGCACCGGCGCGGGGAACGTCGTTGGAGGTCATCGCCTCCGCAGGCTACCGCTACCGCCCGCGCAGCCGGCGGACCAGAATGCTGGCGTCCCCGCGGCTCTCCAGGTCGGCGAGGACCACGGCGACCGCCTCGCGGACGATCCGGCCGCGGTCGACGGCCAGTCCGTGTTCGCCGCGGAGCACCAGCCGGGCGTGCTCCAGGTCCATCAGCTCCTCGGCGGAGACGTACACGGTGATCTTCTCGTCGTGCCGCTCGCGCCCGCTGGGGCGGCGGGCCGCGGCCCGGCCGCGCTTGCCGCGGGGCTGGCCGGCGGCGGCACCGTCCTGCGCCGGGTCGGGACCCGCCCGCCGGGCGGCCCGGTCCGTGCCCCGGCTGTGCGGCTCACCGTTCGGCTCCGCGTCCGCGGCCACGTGCTCGGCGCCCCGGCCGTCGCCGCCCTGCGCGGGCACCGACTGCGGGGCGTCCTCGGCGGCCGGGTCGTTCTCCCCGGCCGGTGACCCGGCCGGCGCCGGCACCCGGGCCTCACCATTGGCCTGGCGCCGCGGGCTGGACGCCTGAAGCCCCATACCCCCTGTCGTACGGAAGAGTTCGTCGGCCCCCGGCAGACTCACTCGGCGTGACACCGGGCGAGCACCTCCCTGGCGAGCTGACGGTAGGCGGCGGCGCCGACGGAGTTGGAGGCGTACGTGGTGATCGGCTCACCGGCGACCGTGGTCTCCGGGAAGCGGACGGTGCGTCCGATGACCGTGTGGTAGACGTGATCGTCGAACGCCTCGACGACGCGTGCGAGCACCTCACGGCTGTGCACCGTGCGGGAGTCGTACATCGTGGCGAGGATGCCGTCCAGCTCCAGGTCGGGGTTGAGCCGCTCCTGGACCTTCTCGATCGTCTCGGTCAGCAGCGCCACTCCGCGCAGCGCGAAGAACTCGCACTCCAGCGGCACGATCACCTTGTGCGCGGCGGTCAGCGCGTTGACCGTGAGCAGGCCGAGCGAGGGCTGGCAGTCGATGACGATGTAGTCGTAGTCGTCCATCAGCGGCTTCAGGGCGCGCTGGAGGGTCGACTCGCGGGCCACCTCGCTGACGAGCTGCACCTCGGCCGCCGAGAGGTCGATGTTGCTGGGCAGCAGGTCCATGTTGGGGACGGCCGTCTTCAGCAGCACCTCGTCGGCCGCCATGCCCCGCTCCATGAGCAGGTTGTAGACGGTGAGGTCCAGCTCCATCGGGTTGACGCCGAGACCGACCGACAGCGCGCCCTGCGGGTCGAAGTCGACGAGCAGCACCCGGCGCCCGTACTCGGCGAGCGCGGCACCCAGGTTGATGGTCGACGTGGTCTTGCCGACGCCGCCCTTCTGGTTGCACATCGCGATGATCTTCGCGGGACCGTGGTCGGTCAGCGGGCCCGGGATCGGGAAGTACGGCAGCGGCCGTCCGGTCGGGCCGACGCGCTCGCGGCGCTGGCGCGCCGCGTCGGGCGCGAGCGTGGCCGCGTACTCGGGATCCGGCTCGTACTCGGCGTCCGGGTCGTAGAAGTGCCCCTCGGGCAGTTCCTCGTAGTCGGCGAAGTGGTTGCGGGGCGCGCCACTTCCGTCGCCGGCCATGGCGTTCACGTGTTGGCCATCCATCTTCGGGTGTGCGGTCCTAGCCGCCTGCGGGCTCTGGTGGGCTGAGAAGGTTCGCACGGCGACGGAGCCGACAGCCTCGAACCGCCCAGGGCCTCCGGCCCCTGCAGGCATTCCTGGTTGACCACCCCCGGGAGTAAATGTCGACTCATTCACAAGTCGTCTTACCTCCTTGGCGGCCTGGGGACTTCTAGACAGGTCAGCGTGGCACCATGCCGACGATTGGCGACTCTATGGCGTGTCGGCGGTCCGCAGCAACACAATCCGCCGGACCCGGCCCGATGTGTCGGTAATGAAACACCCCGCTGTCAAGGGCGTACGGCCGTCGCACGGCAGGTTTCACCGGTGTACGAATGGGTTCAAGCGGTACGTTCGAGGCGAGTTGAGCTAGCAGCGCAAAGTGACCATACACACACCTGGGCCGTCCTTGTCGACAAGGACGGCCCAGGTGTGTGGCGTTGACGCCGGATGTTCACCGGTCGCCTTCGCCGCATGGCGACTTGTACACCTGACGGCTCAGCCGAGCAGCGAGGTCAGGTCCACGTGGTCCAGGCCGTGGGCCTCGGCCACCTCCTTGTAAACGACCTTGCCGTCATGGGTGTTGAGACCCTTGGCGAGCGCGGGGTCGCGGCGCAGCGCCTCCACCCAGCCGCGGTCGGCCAGTTCGACGATGTACGGCAGCGTGGCGTTGGTCAGCGCGTAGGTGGAGGTGTTGGGCACCGCGCCGGGCATGTTGGCGACGCAGTAGAAGACCGAGTCGTGCACGGTGAAGGTCGGCTCGGCATGGGTGGTCGGGTGGGAGTCCTCGAAGCAGCCGCCCTGGTCGATCGCGATGTCGACAAGGACACTCCCCGGCTTCATCCGGGAGACCAGCTCGTTGGTGACCAGCTTGGGCGCCTTGGCGCCGGGGATCAGGACGGCGCCGATCACGAGGTCGGCGTCCAGGCATGCCTTCTCCAGTTCGAAGGCGTTGGAGACGACGGTCTGGATCCTCGTGCCGAAGACCTTGTCCGCCTCCTTGAGCTTGTTGATGTCCTTGTCCAGCAGGGTCACGTGGAAGCCGAGGCCGATGGCGATCTGCGCCGCGTTCCACCCGGAGACGCCGCCGCCGATGACCACGGCCTTGCCGGCCAGTACGCCGGGGACGCCGCCGGGCAGCACGCCGCGGCCCCCGTTGGCGGCCATCAGGTGGTAGGCGCCGACCTGCGGGGCCAGCCGGCCGGCCACCTCGGACATCGGGGCGAGCAGCGGCAGGGCGCGGCCGGGCAGTTCGACGGTCTCGTAGGCGATGGCGGTGGTGCCGGACTCCAGCAGGGCGTCCGTGCACTCCTTGGAGGCGGCCAGATGCAGGTAGGTGAAGAGGGTCTGGTCCTTGCGCAGCCGGTGGTACTCCTCGGCGACCGGCTCCTTGACCTTCAGCAGCAGGTCGGCGGTGGCCCAGACCTCGTCGGCGGTGTCGAGCAGGGCCGCGCCCGCGGCGACGTACTCGGCGTCCGGGATCGAGGAGCCGGTGCCCGCGCCGCGCTCGACGACGACCTGGTGGCCGTGGCGCACCAGCTCGTGGACGCCGGCGGGGGTGATGGCCACCCGGAACTCGTTGTTCTTGACCTCGCGGGGAATGCCGACCTTCACGTCGATCACGGTCCTTGGCTCAGGGGGTGTGGCTGCAGAGAAGACATACCCGGCATGCGTGGGCACACCAGGAGAGACCGCAGGAGAACGTGCGGCAGAGCCAGTCTAATGAAGGTGTTCCCGCTGTCTAGCCTTTCAAAGCATCAATTCTCGACGGGTGTGCTACGGATTTCGTAGGTGTTAGCTCCGTGTTCCGGCTTCGATTCGTCCGCCAGCAGCCGTTCGGACCGGCTCCGGTGGAGTGCGGCCGCCGTGGGATCGCCGAGGTGTTCGAGGGTGTCGGCCAGCCTGAGGTGCAGGGCCGCCTGGAGCCGGGTGTCCTCGGCGCGGCGGGCCCACTCGACCGCCTCCTGGCAGGTCTGGAGCGACTCCTCGGGGCGTCCGGCGTACTCCTGGACCCGGGCCAGCTCGCTCAGCGCCCGGGCCTGGGCGGACACGTCACCGGTCCGGCGGTGGCCGGCCACCGC
>NZ_JBQOUX010000015.1:0-103880 GCF_052216785.1 Streptomyces sp. JW3
GGGGCCCCCCCCCTTCGTACCGCCCGCGGTCAGGCGCCTCGGCGCGGGGCCGGCGGCAGCGCGGCCGGGACGTGGTGCATACCGAGCCGGGCGCTGTGCGCGCCCGCGCTGTAGGCGCTGTACGAGCCCCTGCCCCGCGGGATGTGCCGGAAGGAGACGAACCCCAGCTGCTCCTCGCCGCTGCGGTCGCCCGGCAGCGCGCGGAAGGACCGGACGTACTCGTTGTAGAGCGCGTCGTAGATCGGTGTGGCCGAGGGGCCGCCCTGGCGGTGAAAGGCGTCGTATGTGTGCACATTCGTGCAAACGACCCCGCGGCCGAAGAGATGCGGCTGCCAGTTGCGTCTTCGCCGGGCGTGGGGCCGGGACGGCCGGGCGGGCCGCGGGCGTGGCGGGTGCTCAGGTGCCCGCCAGCGGCAGCGCCGCCGCGACCAGCCGGCCGCCCGCCGCCGCCTTGTCCAGCGCGTCCCGCAACAGGTCCTCGCGCGGCTGCCGGCCGATCGAGCCGACCGGCGCGGCGAACATCAGGACCTGCTGGTGCTTGTTGGCGGCCGTCCGCCAGCCCTCGGTCACCTGGAGCGGCTGGTGCGCCTGCCACCAGGCCACCGGCCGGCCGTCGCCCGCCCCCGGCTGGAGCACCGCGTGCAGCTGGCCCACCGCGAGCAGCACGGACCAGCCGTGCAGCACCGGCGGCACCGCGGACAGGTCGGTGACCGGCAGGAAGCCCTGCTCGATCAGCAGCGGCAGGAACTCGTCGGTGGTGCCGTTGGTGCCGGGCCGCACCACGGGCGCGGTCGGCTCCACCACCAGGGCCGGGTGCAGTTCCCCGGCGATCAGGATCAGTCCGCTGGTCACGCCGAGCACCGCCTGCTCGGGCACGGCCTTCGCGGGCTGCGGCTCGCCGCCGAGCGGGCCGCCGCCGCTGATGGACTTCACCGCTCCCTGGAGCTGCTCCTCGGTCACCTTGACCACCTGGGAGGGCAGACAGCCGGCGTGGGCGAAGGCGAGGACTGCGGTCTCGTCCCCGATGAACAGGACGGTGCTGGTGCGCTCCTGCTCACAGTCGCCCGGGGTGCGGCAGGACGTGCAGTCGTAACTGCCCGGGGCGGTCTCTCCGGCGAGCAGGCGGTCGGCTTCTTCGTCGCCGATCTCGGCGCGTACCTCGTCGCTGACGTCGAGCATGCGCGGCACGGGTGGCTCCCTCGGGATGCGTACGTGGCAAGGCCGGGTTTCCCCGGCCCGTGGTCCGGGTGGGTCCCCGGCTCATGCAGAAGACAACGGGTGATCCGTGGCGGGAGTCACGCCCGGCGGCGAACGGAATCGAACCGACCGACGCGCACCGGCACCCACCGGGCGGCCCTCGGCCCGGTGCGTCAAGTCCACTGCTGAGTAAGGGAGTTGAGGCGATGCGACGGGTCGCTGGTCGCTTCGGCGACGGGTCGACAAATCAGGAAATCGGGGAATGAATGGGGTGGCTGAAAAAGACCGGTCAGGACTCCTCGGCGCCGGCCTGGTGCCGCTTCGGCTCGGGCTGCGGGGCCTGTCCGGCGTACGCCGGGTGGTGCAGGTCGAAGGCCGGCGACTCCGAGCGGATACGGGGCAGCGTGGTGAAGTTGTGCCGGGGCGGCGGGCAGGAGGTCGCCCACTCCAGGGAACGGCCGAAGCCCCAGGGGTCGTCGACGTCCACCTTCCTGCCGTACTTCGCGGTCTTCCACACGTTGTAGAGGAACGGCAGCGTGGAGAAGCCGAGCAGGAAGGCGCCGATGGTGGAGAGCGTGTTCAGCGCGGTGAAGCCGTCGGCGGCGAGATAGTCGGCGTACCGGCGGGGCATGCCCTCGGCGCCCAGCCAGTGCTGCACCAGGAACGTGGTGTGGAAGCCCACGAACAGCGTCCAGAACTGGATCTTGCCGAGCCGCTCGTCCAGCATCTTCCCGGTGAACTTGGGCCACCAGAAGGAGAAGCCGGCGAAGGTCGCGAAGACGACGGTGCCGAAGACGACGTAGTGGAAGTGGGCGACCACGAAGTAGGTGTCGCTGACGTGGAAGTCCAGCGGCGGCGACGCCAGGATCACCCCCGTCAGCCCGCCGAACAGGAACGACATCAAAAAGCCCGTCGCCCACAGCATCGGGGTCTCGAAGGAGAGCGAGCCCTTGAGCATGGTGCCGGTCCAGTTGAAGAACTTCACGCCGGTCGGCACCGCGATCAGGAAGCTGAGGAAGGAGAAGAACGGCAGCAGCACCGCGCCGGTGGTGAACATGTGGTGCGCCCACACCACCACCGACAGCCCGGTGATCGCCATCGTCGCGGCCACCAGCGTCAGATAGCCGAACAGCGGCTTGCGGGCGAAGACCGGGATGATCTCGCTGATGATCCCGAAGAACGGCAGCGCGATGATGTACACCTCGGGGTGGCCGAAGAACCAGAACAGGTGCTGCCACAGCAGCGCGCCGCCGTTGGCCGCGTCGAACACCTGGCTGCCGAGCCGCCGGTCCGCCTCCAGGACCAGCAGCGCCGCCGCGAGCACCGGGAACGCCACCAGGATCAGGATCGACGTGAACAGGGTGTTCCACACGAAGATCGGCATCCGGAACATCGTCATGCCCGGCGCGCGCATCCCCACGATCGTGGTGAGGAAGTTGACCGCGCCGAGGATCGTCCCGAACCCGGCCAGCGCCAGGCCCATGATCCACAGGTCGGCGCCGATGCCGGGGGAGTGCACCTGGCCGTTGAGCGGCGCGTAGGCGAACCAGCCGAAGGCGGCCGGACCGCTCGGCACCAGCAGCGAGGAGAGCACGATCAGGCCGCCGAAGAGGAAGAGCCAGTACGAGAGCATGTTCAGCCGCGGGAAGGCGACGTCGGGGGCGCCGATCTGGAGCGGCATCAGCTCGTTGGCGAAGCCCGCGAAGCTCGGTGTCGCGAACAGCAGCAGCATGATCGTGCCGTGCATCGTGAAGAGCTGGTTGAACTGCTGGTTGTCGACGATCTGGAGCCCCGGCCGGGCCAGCTCGGCCCGCATCATCAGGGCCATGACACCCGCGATCAGGAAGAACAGGAACGACGTGATCAGGTAGAGGTGGCCGATCTTCTTGTGGTCGGTGGTGGTCAGCCAGTCCACCACCACCCGGCCCCGCCGCTCGGCGCGCACCGGCTCCGCCGTGGCCCCCAAGGTCTGCGTTCCCATCGCCCGCCCCTTCGTCGTCGCCTCCCGGTCCCGCCGCGCCCACGCCATGATGCTCGCGGCACCGGCCGGCCGACAGGGGGCGTACGGCGGTGATGTGCGCGGCCCGCGCCCGGTCCCGCATTCCGTGGGCCGGGGAGGGGCTGCCGTGGCCGGAATGCGGAGCTGCCCGAGGGCTTTTGGCCGGCCCTTCTCCGGCCTTTTTCGCTCGGCTATTCGAAGAGCCGGAACGCTTCCTGTGCGGACTCGGGCGAGGACTTGGGTGGACCTCGCGGAAGTGCGTGCGGGAATTCTCCCGACCGGTCCGCGAAAGTGGGCGAGAACCGCTCGTCCGGGTGACGGAGTTCCGCCAAAACCCACAGCGTGATCTGTGACAGAAGTGTGACGGGGACGGGCCGCCGAACCGGTTACCGGTCCGGGCTTCCCCGGCCGGTAACCAGGGCATAGCGTGGCGGCATGGCATCGATTCCGACCCCCTCGGGCGAACCCCAGGACAGTCCGGACGCTTACCTCGGCCTCGCCGCGGACGCCGCCGAGGAGCGCGCGCGGGAGCGGGGGTGGGCGGCGGTGCGGTCGCTGCCGCCCGGCGCGGTCATCACCATGGAGTACCGCGTGGGCCGGCTCAACTTCGAGGTGCGCGACGGCCGCGTGGCACGGGCCTGGAAGGGCTGAGGCGACGGCCGGGACACGGCGTCGGCCCCGGTTCCCTGTGCGGGAGCCGGGGCCGACGAGTGCGTACCGGGAGGGCGGTCAGCCGCCCGAGACGGGGCGGGCGGGGGAGGCGGAGCCCCGGGGATGGCGGTCGGAGTGCGGCGGGCGGCGGCTGCCGGCCGGGGTGACCGGCGAGCGCTCCGCGCGGGTGCTGTGCGGGCCGGGGGCCAGGTAGACCGGCGCCGCCCGCGAGGAACGGGCCGTGCCGACCGGCTCCCGGGCCGGGGCGTCCTGGTCGGCGGCGGCCGGGGTGAACACCACCGGACGGGACGCGGCGGCGGTCCGGCCGGGCCGGGCCGCGAACCGGTCGCGCAGGCTCAGGATCCAGGACTCGCAGCGGGCGATCAGCGGCTCGCACCACGGCAGCGCCAGCAGCACCAGCAGTCCCGCGATCCAGCCGAGGACCACATCGCTCAGCCAGTGCGTACCGAGGTACACGGTGGACATCCCGACGCCCAGCGAGGTGACCGCGGACAGGGCGGACAGCCAGCGGCGGGCCCTGGGCGTGGAGGCCAGATAGGCCAGGATGCCCCAGGTCACCACGGCGTTCGCGGTGTGACCGCTCGGAAATATATCGCCGCCGGACCACATCTCGTTGGCCCCGACGGTGACCGCGTAGTGCGGGCCGAGGCGGCCCATGCCGTACTTGGCGGCGCCCACGGTGATGTTCAGCAGCAGCAGCGAGGCGCCCAGCGCGAGCAGCGGCCGCAGCGTGTGCTGCCGCCAGGAGCGCCAGCCGAGCCAGGCGGCGACCATCACGGCGGTGGGGCCGCGCTGGCCCAGCACCACGTAGTAGTCGACGAAGGCGTGGATCTCCGGCCACTGCTGGTACGGCCGGAAGAACATGACCTGCCAGTCCAGCCGGACCAGCCAGGAGGTGATCACCACGGCCCACACGATCGCGACGTAGACCGCGAGCAACCCGGCGAGCAAGGCGATCCTGTGCCGGCTCATGGTCGGCACGTCGAGATGGACCGGCCGTTCGGGCTCCCGGTCCAGTCTCGCGAACACCCGGTCCAGACGGGTGAGGTTCCGTTCGGTACGCACCCAATCGACGTTACAGCGAGTGAGCTCCGGTCCCCGCCGAATCAACGGCTTTGTGATGACGATGTGATGTGGGATTCCTCTCAGGGCCCGCCCTAATTCCCTGGATTCGGCAGACCATGCCGACTGCGGCCTTCATTTCTTTTGATCATTTCAGGCGGCGGTTTTATCGTGCTTATGAATTCGTTCACCGAATGCTGGTGTGGAATTCTCCCGGTGCTCACCGAGGGTGTTCGCCGTCGGTCACGGCGGGCCGGAGCCGTTCAGCCAGAACGCCCCGTACAGCGCCGACGCCACCGCGAGCCCCGCCAGCACCGCCGCCGACCTGGCGGTCCGCCGCCGGGCGAGGGCCGCGGCGAGCGGCAGCAGCAGCGGGAAGGCGGGCAGCAGCAGCCGCGGTTTCGAGCCGAAATATCCCGACGCGCACAGGGCCAGTGCGGTGACGAGCCCGGTGTACACCAGCAGCGGGAGCGGCAGCCGCCGCCGTACGCCGACCACGTACAGCCAGATCACCAGGGCGACGCCGACGGTCAGGCCCAGGCCCGCCAGGACCGACGGGAACGACGTGAACATGGCGGCCACGAAACGGGCGAAGGCCCAGCCGCCGTCGAAGCCGTTGCGCCAGCCCGCCTGCACGTCGAGGTAGCCGAACGGTCCGCCGCCGGTGCGGTGGCCGACCCACAGGACGTACCCGGCGGCGCCCAGGGGCGCGAGCAGCAGGCCGAGCGCACACCGCACGCCCTCCCCGGGGGCGCGTGCGACGGCAGGCGCGCCGGGCGCGGCGGCCGGGCCCCGGGTTCGCACGAATGCCGCAACGCCGGCCGCCCACACCGCCGCCGCCACCGCCAGCCCCACCGGCCGGGTCAGCCCGGCCAGCAGCGCCAGCGTCCCCGCCGTCACCCAGCGGCGGGTGCGGACCGCGTACAGCGACCAGGCGGCCAGCGCCGTGAACAGCGACTCGCTGTACGCCATCGACTGCACGATCCCGACCGGCAGCACCGCCCACAGCAGCACCAGGCAGACCCCGGCGCGGCGGCCGTACACCTGGTCACCGACCGCGAAGATCCCCCAGGCCGCCGCGAGCGAGGCGAGCGCGCCGACGACGAACCCCGTGTCCGCGGGCGACAGCGGCGTCAGCGCCGCGCCGAGCCGCTCCAGCCACGGCAGCAGCGGGAAGAACGCCAGGTCGGAGTGGACGTCACCGTTCGGCAGCCGCACCTCGTAGCCGTAGCCGTCCGCGGCGACCCGCGCGTACCACAGGGAGTCCCAGCGGGCGGTCAGCAGCGGGTACGCGCTCTTGTCGCGCGCGGCGCTCCACAGGGCCAGGGCGACCAGGCCCAGGGCGCGTACGGCCGCGTAGCCGAGGAGCGCCCCGGCGGCCCGGCGCGCGGCGCCGGGGCGGGCCGGCGCGGGGTGCTTCTCGAGTTCGGTCACGGTCACGGGCTCGATTATCGGCGCCGGGCACCAGCCGTCGGACGGCCGGGCGGCCAGTGGCGCACGCCACATCCGTGACCGGGGCCGGTGAGAGGTGTGCCACGTGGGGCACGCGCGGACTCGCGTACTCTGACGAGCCACTTCTTGGAGGTACGTACATGTCCGGGACGACCGCGGCCGCCGCCACGCCGCGCCGTCGGACGGCCGGTGCCGGTGCCAACCGCTGGGTGGTCCTGGTCGTCCTCTGCGTCAGCCTGCTGCTGGTGGCGCTCGACGCCACCGTGCTGCACGTGGCGGTGCCCGCCGTCAGCGAGGACCTCCGGCCGGGCGCCGTCGAACTGCTCTGGATCGTCGACGTCTACCCGCTGGTCTGCGCCTCGCTGCTGATCCTGTTCGGCACCCTCGGCGACCGGGTGGGCCGCCGCCGGATTCTGCTGCTGGGGTACGCGCTGTTCGGCGTCGCCTCGGCCCTCGCGGCCTGCGCCGGCAGCGCGCCGGTGCTGATCGCGGCCCGCGCGCTGCTCGGCGCCGGCGGCGCGATGATCATGCCCGCGACGCTGTCGCTGCTGCGCGAGGTCTTCCCCGACCGGCGCGAGCGGGCGCTCGCGATCGGTGTGTGGAGCGCGGTGGCGGCGGTGGGCGCGGCGGTCGGACCGCTGCTCGGCGGTCTCCTGCTGGAGCACTTCTGGTGGGGGTCGGTCTTCCTGGTCAACATCCCGTTGATGCTGGCCGCCCTGCCGGTGGGGCGGCTGCTGCTGCCCGAGTCCAGGCCCCGCTCGGCGGACACCGGGCAGGGGCCCTGGGACGTGGCCGGCGCGCTGCTGGCGGCGGCCGGGCTGTTCGGGGTGGTGCTGGGCGTCAAACGGCTCGGCGGCGGGGAGCCGGCCGCGAGCGCGCTGACGGTGGTCCCGCTGGTGGCCGGCGCCGGGCTGCTGGCCCTGTTCGTACGGCGGCAGCGGCGGCGGCCGTATCCGCTGGTGGACCTGCGGATGTTCCGGCGGCCGGCGTTCAGCACGTCGGTGGGGTGCATCGTGCTGGCGATGCTGGCGCTGGTGGGTCTGGAGCTGATCGCGGCGCAGTACCTGCAACTGGTGCTCGGGCTGTCGCCGCTCCAGACCGGCCTGCGGCTGCTGCCGCTGACCTTCGCGGCGATGGCGGCCGGGCTGGCGGGGGCGCGGCTGCTGCGGCGGTTCGGGCCGCGCCGCACGGTGTGCTTCGGGTTCTGTCTGACGGCCGGGGCGGTGCTGCTGCTGACGGGACTGGGGCGGACCGACGCGTGGGGGCTGATGCTGGGCGGGTTCGTGCTGCTCGGCTTCGGTCTGGAGACCACGCTCTTCGGGGCGTACGAGTCGATGCTGAGCGAGGTGCCGGCCGAGCAGGCGGGCGGGGCGGTGGCGATCGGGGAGACGTCGTACCAACTGGGCGCGGGGATCGGGATCGCGCTGCTCGGTACGGTGATGAACGCGGCGTACGGGCCCGCGCTGGCGGACGTTCCCGGGGTGCCGGCGGCGGCGTCGGCGGCGGCGGGGCGGTCGCTGGGGGAGGCGTACGAGGTCGCCGCGCGGCTCGGGGGGCCGGGTGGGGCGGCGTTGCGGTCGGCGGCGGCGGGGGCGTTCGTGCACGGTCTGCATGTGACGTTGGTGGTGAGCGCGGGGTTGCTTGTTCTGGGGGCGGGGATGGCGTTGCGGTTGCCGCGGGGGATGCGGGGGGTCGAGGGGGCGGTGGGGGTGCCTTCGCCTCGCGGCGAGGTGGAGTCGCGGGTCTCGGTGTGAGTGTTTCCTTCTCCCGCCAGGCGCACCGCCCGTTTGCTGTCCGTCGCGAGGCGGATGTCGCTCGTGGGGCTCGTGCGCCGTCGGCGGCTCGCGGTGTGTGGGTGGGAGAGTGGCTGGACGTGCGGCGCGGCGCGTCGTAACGTCGGCCGGGAGTCGTAACTAGCAGTGCTAGTTTCAGTCCCCGGAGGGTGTCCATGTCCGTGTCCTTCAACCCCGCCGACCCCCTCGGCCTCGACGACCTGCTCGACCCCGAGGACCTCGCCGTCCGCGACACCGTCCGGTCCTGGGCCGCCGACCGCGTACTGCCGTACGTCGCCGACTGGTACGAGCGCGGGGAACTGCCCGGCATCCGGGAGCTGGCCCGCGAACTCGGCGGCATCGGGGCGCTCGGCATGTCGCTCACCGGGTACGGCTGCGCGGGCGCCGGCGCCGTCCAGTACGGCCTCGCCTGTCTGGAGCTGGAGGCGGCCGACTCCGGCATCCGGTCCCTGGTCTCCGTACAGGGCTCCCTGGCCATGTACGCCATCCACCGGTTCGGCAGTGAGGAGCAGAAGCAGAGCTGGCTGCCGCGCATGGCGGCCGGCGAGGTGATCGGCTGCTTCGGGCTGACCGAGCCCGACCACGGCTCCGACCCCGCCGCGATGCGCACGTACGCCAAGCGCGACGGCACCGACTGGGTGCTGAGCGGGCGGAAGATGTGGATCACCAACGGGTCCGTGGCAGGGGTGGCGGTGGTGTGGGCGCGCACCGACGACGGGATCCGCGGGTTCGTCGTGCCCACCGACCGGCCCGGGTTCGCCGCGCCGGAGATCAAGCACAAGTGGTCCCTGCGGGCCAGCGTCACCAGCGAACTCGTCCTCGACGACGTACGACTGCCCGCTGACGCGGTGCTGCCGCAGGTCACGGGGCTGCGCGGCCCGCTCAGCTGCCTCAGCCACGCCCGGTACGGGATCGTCTGGGGCGCGATGGGCGCGGCCCGCGCCTGCTTCGAGACGGCGGTGGAGTACGCGAAGACGCGGGAGCAGTTCGGGCGGCCCATCGGCGGCTTCCAGCTCACCCAGGCCAAGCTCGCCGACATGGCGGTCGAACTGCACAAGGGGATCCTGCTCGCCCATCACCTCGGGCGGCGCATGGACGCGGGCCGGCTCCGGCCCGAACAGGTCAGCTTCGGCAAGCTGAACAACGTACGGGAGGCGATCGAGATCTGCCGTACCGCGCGGACGGTCCTCGGCGCCAACGGGATCTCCCTGGAGTACCCCGTGATGCGGCACGCGACCAATCTGGAATCGGTGCTCACCTACGAGGGCACCGTCGAGATGCACCAGCTCGTGCTGGGCAAGGCGCTCACCGGACTCGACGCGTTCCGGTAGGAGCCCGGGAAACACTGCGGGCAGGGCCGGCGGGGGCGGCCCTGCCTCAGCTCTGGTTGAAGAAACCGTCCGTGCGGTGCGCGGCCGGTTCGCCGTTGATGACCTGGGTGTCGGCCGGGCTCAGCAGGAACACCCGGCTGGACACCCGCTCGATGGAGCCGCGCAGGCCGAAGATCAGCCCGGCCGCGAAGTCGACCACGCGCTTGGCGTCGCCGGCCTCCATGGCCGTCAGGTTGATGATCACCGGGACGCCGTCCCGGAACAGCTCGCCGATGGCGCGGGCGTCCCGGAAACTGTCCGGGGTGACCGTGCCGATCCGGCGGCCCCGCTCCTCGGCCGTGTCCGCGGCCACCTTGACCCGGGGGTCCGTGACCCAGGCGTCCCCGGATTCGTTGCCCTCGGAGTAGTCGTCGTCGTAGTAGCGCTCGTCATCGTTGTCGTCGACGAGGCCGAGCCACGCACTCGCCTTGCGTACCGATCCCATGGACGCCTCCTTCCTCAGCGGTCTTTCGTGCCTTCCGCATCCCTATGGTCATCCATGATGCGGACGTCGCGCCAAGTGGATAGACGCCGCGCGGGGGGTTTGTGACGGTACTGGTGCACAGCGAATCCGTCGAGAGTCCATGTGTCCCAAGGGTCGTTCCCCAAACGGATGCTGACCGTGAGTGAAATATGACTCTTCCTGGCGGACGGGTGAGGGACGGGGCGTACGGGTGAACCCGGCGGTCGGTACGATGCCGCAGCTCAAGCGACGTGACGCAGACACGGGGGAGTGTTGTGTTCGGGATGGTCAGGCCCTGCCGGCATCGGCTCGGGGAGAGCCTCACCGGCCAGTGGATGGCGCACTTGTGTGGATTGTGTCTCGCTTTGCGCGGGGACCACGGACAGTTCGCGCGGATCGTGACCAATTATGACGGGCTGCTCATATCGGTGTTGACGGAGGCTCAGGCCCCGGCGGGGCGGCGCGGGGGCCTGAGCCCGGCGGGACCCTGCCCGTTGCGCGGGATGCGTACCGCCTCCGTCGCGCACGGCGAGGGGGCACGGCTGGCGGCGGCCGTCTCGCTGGTGCTGGCGTCGGCGAAGGTGCGCGACCACGTCGCCGACGGGGACGGGCTGCTGGCCCGCCGACCGGTGGCGCCGGCCGCCCGCCGGGTCGCCGCGCGCTGGGACGCGGCCGGGGCCCGTAGCGGCGGTGCGGTCGGCTTCGACACCGCCGTCCTGGTCGACGCGGTGGACCGGCAGGGCGGGATCGAGGCGCTCGCCGGGCCGGGGACGCCGGTCCGCGTCGTCACCGAGCCGACCGAGACCGCGACCGCCGCCGCCTTCGCGCACACCGCCCACCTCGCCGGCCGGCCGCACAGCGCCGCGCCGCTCGCCGAGGCCGGGCGGCTGTTCGGGCGGCTCGCGCATCTGCTGGACGCGGTGGCGGACCGGGAGGCGGACGCCGCCTCGGGTGCGTGGAATCCTCCCCCACGCTCGGCTTCGCTCGCGCGGGGGGACCCCCATCCGCCACCGGGACCCCGCTCGCCGAGGCCCGGCGGCTGGCCGACGACGCCGTGCACGGGGTGCGGCTCGCGCTGCGGGAGGCGGAGTTCGGCGACCGTCGCCACGCGGTCCTCGTGCCACCGCCGCCACCGCGCCTACGGAGCGCGGACGCCACCAACGGGCACGGCAGTTACCGCTTCCGGTTCCTGTACCCGTCTGCCCGTCGGCGCCGGACCCGGACGGCCGGACGGCCGGACGGCGGTCGACCGCAACCGCGCGCGGTCGCCGCCGTGTGTCTTCGCCGACCGCTTCGGCGGTCCGTTCCCACTGCCGGGGAACACCCTCGACATCGCTGTCGAGGCGGGAGAGCGGCGACTGGCCCGAGTGCGCTGAGTGAGCTGACCGTACCGGTCGTACTAGTGGTGACGGCCGAAAGGCACCCTTGCGCCGACCGTTCGTTCGGCCGAATACTCCCACTCAGCGCTTGTCAGGGGCACGCCGTTTCCGGAATCCGGACATCCGGGGGGCTTCTGGCTGCGCCTCACGGGCCCGGCAACCCCACGAATGGGCCCCCTACTTCCCCCGTGGAGGAACGAAAAGTGAGGATCAAGCGCACCACCCCCCGCAGCGGTATCACGAGACGTACCCGGCTGATCGCCGTCTCCACCGGCCTCGTGGCCGCCGCCGCGATCGCGGTCCCCAGCGCGACCGCGGCCGACACCCCCACCACCTTCAGCTCCGCCGAGCTCAAGAGCGCGAGCAGCTCGGTGCTGAAGGCCGACGTCCCGGGCACCGCCTGGGCCGTCGACAGCAAGACCGGCAAGGTCCTGGTCACCATTGACGAGACGGTCTCCCAGGCCGAGATCGCCAAGATCAAGCAGCAGGCCGGGGACAACGCCGGCGCGCTCAGCATCAAGCGCACCAACGGCACGTTCAACAAGCTGATCCAGGGCGGCGACGCCATCTACACGAGCAGCTGGCGCTGCTCCCTCGGCTTCAACGTGCAGAGCAGCAGCGGCACCCAGTACTTCCTGACCGCCGGGCACTGCACCGACGGCGCCGGCACCTGGTACTCCAACTCCTCGGGCACCACGACGCTCGGCACCACCGCCGGCTCCAGCTTCCCGACCAACGACTACGGCATCGTCCGGTACACCAACACGTCGGTCGCCAAGCCCGGTACCGCCAACGGTGTGGACATCACCAGCGCCGGCACCCCGAGCGTGGGCGCCACCGTCATCCGTGACGGTTCCACCTCCGGCACCCACAGTGGCCGGGTCACCGCTCTGAACGCCACCGTCAACTACGGCAGCGGCGACATCGTCTACGGCCTCATCCAGACCACGGTCTGCGCCGAGCCCGGCGACTCCGGCGGTTCGCTCTACGGCAGCAACGGCACCGCCTACGGTCTGACCTCCGGCGGCAGCGGTGACTGCACCTCCGGCGGCACGACCTTCTTCCAGCCGGTCACGGAGGCCCTGAGCGCCTACGGCGTCAGCGTCTACTGAGCCGCCCGCGCGCGGTCGCAGCCAGCGGCACCACCGGCCCCCGCACGGCAATCGCCGTGCGGGGGCTCCCTTTTGTCCGGAACCGGCGTTACCGTCGAAGAGCGCACAAAGAGCGGTCAAAGCGTGCACGTGACTCCTCCCCCTCGTGAACGAGGAGGCTTCTCCCTTGGGGCCGAAGACCCGCAGGACGGCCAAGCCCTGACCGCTGCCGAAGCAGCTGCGCAGCGTACTACGCCGCTTCGCAGCTCCGATAATCAGGATGCGTTTCCCTCCCCGACTGAAGCCGGGATACTCACGCAAGATCAGGGATGGAGCATGCGCGGATCACTCGACGCGCCCACTTCGGACCCCGGGGGCCGTGATGGTCGAGGAGCTGGTGGCGCCGGGAGCGGCGGTGGCGAGGCGTCCAGGTCGCTCTCGCGGGTGAAGCCGGGCCCGCGCACCCGCGGCCGGAGCCGGCCGGCCGACCGGGTCGAGACCGAGGACGTCTCGCTGCCCGGGACCATGAAGCGCCCGACGGCCCAGCAGGCCGAGGCGGACCGGGAGCGGGAGGCGGACCGGGAACGGGAGGCGGACCGGGAGTGGGAGGCGGACCGGGAGTGGGAGGCGGACCGGGAGCGGCGGGCCCGGGTCATCAACGCCGACGCCGAGCTCCAGGCGTCGAAGAAGCTGGCCGAGGCGGCCAAGGAGATGTCCGGGCAGCCCGCCGCGCTGCAACTGCGGCTGCTCCAGACGGTGGTGGCGGTCGCCGCCGAGAAGAACTCCACGCTCGTCCTGCCCTTCCCGGTGGAACTGCTGCGGTTCCTGGAGCGGGCTCAGCAGCCGGCCCCGCCGGAGACCGGCCGGAGCGGGCCACCGCGCGTAGATGCACGGCTGCGGGGTGCGGCGCAAGAGGCGGAATCCAGACAGGAGTAGACCTCACTCTCCGGTGAACGGTTCTTGATCCGGAGTGTTTGCTCTGCGAATCGTCCGCGAATCGTCCCTGGCCCGGGAGCAAACGGTGGAGGTCGTGTGTGCGCACCGGAGTTGTCGTGCGCACGTCTCGAAGTCGACCTTGTGTGCGAGCTGTGCCGTTCGGAAGAGTAAGCGCCTGTCAACCGGCCTTCCGGTCCGCGCGGTCCCCACTACCGCGCGGGCCGACCCCCCACAGGAGGACATGAGTTGAAGCACCGACGCACACCCAGGCGGCGGGCGGCCGTGGCGGGCGCGGGCATCGTCGCGCTGATCGCCACGGCGGTCACCTTCCAGTCCGCGAACGCCAGTGAGACCCCGGCGCCCGCTAGCCCCGAGACCCTGTCGGCCACCGCGGCCGGAAAGCTCGCCTCCACCCTGCTCGGCGACCTCGGCGCCGACGCGGCGGGCACCTACTACGACGCCCAGGACAAGAGCCTGGTGGTCAACGTCCTCGACGAGGCCGCCGCGCGGACCGTCGAGGAGGCCGGCGCCACGGCGAGAATCGTCGAGAACTCGCTCGCCGACCTGAAGCGCGCGCGCACCACCATCGAGCGGGACGCCACCGTGCCGGGCACCTCCTGGGTGACCGACCCGACCACCAACAAGGTCGTCGTCACCGCCGACCGCACGGTTTCCAAGGCCGAGTGGGCCAAGCTCACCGAGGTGGTCGGCGGACTCGGCGGCACGGCCGAACTGAAGCGCACCGAGGGGAAGTACCAGCCCTTCGTCGCGGGCGGCGACGCCATCACCGGCAGCGGCGGGCGGTGCTCGCTCGGCTTCAACGTCACCAAGGGCGGCGAGCCGTACTTCCTGACCGCCGGCCACTGCACCGAGGCCATCACCTCGTGGTCGGACTCGTCCGGCACGGTCATCGGGGAGAACGAGGTCTCCGAGTTCCCCGACAACGACTACGGGCTGGTCAAGTACACCGCCGACGTGGACCACCCGAGCGAGGTCAACCTCTACGACGGCTCGGCGCAGTCCATCACGGACGCCGCCGAGGCCACCGTCGGCATGGCGGTGACCCGCAGCGGCTCCACCACCCAGGTGCACGACGGCACGGTCACCGGCCTGGACGCCACCGTGAACTACGGCAACGGCGACATAGTCAACGGCCTCATCCAGACCGACGTCTGCGCGGAGCCCGGCGACAGCGGCGGCTCCCTCTTCTCCGGCTCCAGCGCGGTCGGCCTCACCTCCGGCGGCAGTGGCGACTGCACCTCGGGCGGGGAGACCTTCTTCCAGCCGGTGACGGAGGCGCTGTCGGCCACCGGGACGGAGATCGGCTGACCGGCTGACGTGTCAAGGAGGTCCCGCCCCGCGCGCGAGGGGCGGGACCTGCGCCGTTTCCGGGCCGGGTTCAGCCCGCCTGCGTGGGCAGTTCCGCCTCCGGCCGCCGGCGGCGCAGTACCGACGCCAGCAGCGTGAGCACCGTGCCCGCCACCGCCCAGGCCCACAGCACCAGCAGTGAGAAGGTCAGGTCGTTGCTCCTGAAGTAGGCGACCGAGCGGGCCGCCCAGGTGCCCGCGCCCGGCGGCAGCGCCGGACCGATCGCCTTCCAGAACGGCGGCAGCATCGGCAGCGGGAAGGCGCCGCCCGCGCTCGGGTTGCCCGCGATCACCACCAGCAGGATCGCCAGGCCGATGCCGACGATCCCGAAGACGCCCTGGAGCGCGAGGGTGGCGGCGCCGACCGCGAAGGTGATCAGCGCGCCCAGCCCCCACAGGTCGACCACGCTGCCGGGCAGCGCCCCGAGGACCGGCCCGATGATCACCGCGCCGCCCAGTCCGCCGACGATCGCGACCAGTGCCATCACGATCAGCCGGATCGCCGCGCGGCGCGGATTGGCGGGCCGGGCGCCGGTGCTGATGGCGAGGATCGAGGCGCACAGATAGCCGCCGACGCACCAGCCGACGACCAGGTAGAAGGACGACAGCCCGTCGAAGTCGTGGGCCGAGGCCGGGGCCACGTCGACGGTCTGCACGGTCCGCCGCTCGGTCCCCTCCAACTCGGTGACGAGGCGCTCCAGGGTGGTGGCGAGGGCGGTGCCGCCGCCGGAGGCGACCAGCAGCGTGTCGCGGGTGCCGCGCGCGGTCACCACCAGGGCGCCGTCGATCTCCCGGTCCATGATCTTCTTCCGGGCGCTCGCCTCGTCGGTCACCGCGCGCGGGTCCAGCGGCGTGCCCGGCAGCCGCTCCAGGCGGGCCACCGTCTGCCCGGCCGCGGCGCCGGGCGCGACCACGCCGAAGGGCACGTCCCGCGCCTTCGGGTCGTGCAGCGCCCCGACGTAGGAGGCGATGAACAGCAACTGGAGCGCGATCACGCCGAGCACCAGCAGGGTGGCCCGCGGGGTGACGGCGTCCCTCACCTCGTCGCGGAACGAAGCGTTCCGATCGCTGGTGCCCGAGGTGTGTGACATGTCCCCACGGTCCCGGTCGGAGGGTGTTCGCGCAGGTGGGGCGGGGCCGAACGGATGTCGTACACACATTCGAGGATGGAGGTATGGTGGGTGGTGTAGTTGGAACAGGCGTTCGATAGAGCGTCGGAAGGTCATCAGTGCGGGAGGTGTGTGTGCCGGGTTTCACGCATCTGCGCACCGTCTCCGGGTTCTCCCTGCGGTACGGCGCCTCCCACCCGGAGCGGCTGGCCGAGCGCGCCTTCGAGCGGGGCATGGACGCCCTCGCCCTCACCGACCGCGACACCCTCGCGGGCGCGGTCCGCTTCGCCAAGGCGTGCGCGAAGGCGGGCGTCCGCCCGCTGTTCGGCGCCGACCTGGCGGTGGCGCCGCCCGCCTCGGCGCCGGAGCGCGGCGAGACCTCCGTGCGCCGGGACCGGCGCCGCACCCCCGTGCGCGGCGGTGCCTTTGTCGACGAGTCGGCCCCGCGGGTCACCTTCCTCGCCCGGGACGGCGCCCGCGGCTGGGCCGGCCTGTGCGGGCTGGTCTCCGCCGCGCACCGCAATCCCGAGACCCCTCTCCTGTCCTGGCCCGACAACCACGCCGACGGCCTCACCGTCCTGCTCGGCCCGGACTCCGACGTCGGCCGCGCGCTCGCCGCCGGCCGCCCCGACCGCGCCGCCGGGCTGCTCGTCCCCTGGCGCGAGGTGTACGGCGACGACCTGCGCCTGGAGGCCGTCTGGCACGGCCGTACCGGCACCGGACCCGGCTCCCTGCGGCTGGCCGCCCGCACCGTCGGCTTCGCCGCCGAGCAGGGCGTGCGGCCGGTGCTGACCAACGCCGTCCGGTACGCCGACCCCGGCCAGGGCCCGGTCGCCGACGTACTGGACGCGGCCCGCCGCCTGGTCCCGGTCGGCGCGAGCCGGGAACTGGACTCCGGGGCGGCGTGGCTCAAGGACCCGGGTGCCATGGCGGCCGCCGCCGAGCGGATCGTCGAGGCCGCGGGCTTCGGGCGGAACACCGCGCACCGGCTGCTGGAGCAGACCCGGGCGACGGCCGCCGCGTGCCTGGTCGACCCCGAGGACGACCTCGGCATGGGCGCCGTCCACTTCCCCGAACCGCATCTGGTCGGCGCGGGCCGCCGCACCGCCCAGCGGGCGCTGGCCTCCCGGGCGGCGGCGGGGATGATCCGCAAGGGGTACGACCGGCGGCGCGACCAGCGGACCTACTGGGAGCGGATGCACCACGAGCTGGACATCATCGCCCACCACGGCTTCGCCTCGTACTTCCTCACCGTCGCTCAGGTGGTGGACGACGTACGGGACATGGGCATCCGGGTCGCCGCGCGGGGCTCCGGCGCCGGCTCCCTGGTCAACCACCTGCTCGGCATCGCGCACGCCGACCCGGTCGGGCACGGGCTGCTGATGGAACGGTTCCTCTCCAAGGAACGGGTGGTGCTGCCCGACATCGACATCGACGTGGAGTCCGCGCGCCGCCTGGAGGTCTACCGGGCGATCATCGGCCGGTTCGGCACCGAGCGGGTGGCGACGGTCGCGATGCCGGAGACCTACCGCGTCCGGCACGCGATCCGGGACGTGGGCGCCGCCCTGTCCATGGACCCCGCCGAGATCGACCGGGTCGCCAAGTCCTTCCCGCACATCCGGGCCCGCGACGCCCGCGCGGCCCTGGCGGAACTGCCCGAGCTGAGGGAGCTGGCGGGCGAGCAGGAGAAGTACGGCCGGCTCTGGGAACTGGTCGAGGCGCTCGACGCCCTCCCGCGCGGCGTCGCCATGCACCCCTGCGGCGTCCTCCTCTCCGACGCCTCCCTGCTCTCCCGTACGCCGGTCATGCCGACCAGCGGCGAGGGCTTCCCGATGGCCCAGTTCGACAAGGACGACGTGGAGGACCTCGGGCTGCTCAAGCTGGACGTGCTGGGGGTGCGGATGCAGTCGGCGATGGCGCACGCGGTCGCCGAGGTGGCACGGGCGTCGGGGGAGCGGGTCGACCTGGACGCCGTACCGGACGGCGATCCGGCCACGTACCGGCTGATCCGCTCCACGGAGACGCTGGGCTGCTTCCAGATCGAGTCGCCGGGCCAGCGCGACCTGGTCGGCCGCCTCCAGCCGGCCACTTTCCACGACCTGGTCGTGGACATCTCCCTCTTCCGGCCCGGACCGGTCGCCGCCGACATGGTGCGGCCGTTCATCGAGGCCCGGCACGGGCGGGCGCCGGTGCGCCACCCGCACGAGGACCTGGCTCAGGCGCTGGAGAGCACGTACGGGGTGGTCGTCTTCCATGAGCAGGTCATCGACATCATCGCGGTCCTGACCGGCTGCGGGCGCGGTGAGGCCGACCGGGTGCGGCGCGGGCTGTCCGACCCCGAGTCGCAGGGGCGGATCAGGGTGTGGTTCGCGCAGCACGCGGCGGCGAACGGGTACGACGCGGAGACCATCGGGCGGACCTGGGAGATCGTCGAGGCGTTCGGTTCGTACGGCTTCTGCAAGGCGCACGCGGTGGCCTTCGCGGTGCCGACGTACCAGTCGGCCTGGCTCAAGGCCCATCACCCGGCCGCCTTCTACGCCGGGCTGCTCACCCACGACCCCGGCATGTATCCGAAGCGGCTGCTGCTGGCGGACGCGCGGCGGCGCGGGGTGCCGATCCTGCCGTTGGACGTGAACAAGTCGGGGGTCGCACACAGGATCGAACTGGTGTCTGAATCAGGAGTGTGGGGGCTGCGGCTGGCCCTCTCCGACGTGCACGGCATCAGCGAGGCCGAGGCGGAGCGGATCGCCGCCGGGCAGCCGTACGCCTCGCTGCTCGACTTCTGGGAACGCGCCCGCCCCAGCCGCCCGCTCGCCGGGCGGCTCGCCCAGGTCGGCGCGCTGGACGCGTTCGGCGCCAACCGCCGCGACCTCCAGCTGCACCTGACCGAGCTGCACCGGGGCGCCCGGGGCGGCCGCGGCGACCAGCTCCCGCTGTCCGGCGGCCGCAGGACCGCCTCGGCCGGGCTGCCCGACCTCACCTCGGCGGAGAAGCTCAGCGCCGAGCTGGGCGTCCTGTCGATGGACGCCTCGCGCAACCTCATGGACGACCACCGCAGCTTCCTCGACGAACTGGGTGTGCTCTCGGCGCGGCGGCTGCGCGAGGCCCGGCACGGGCAGACGGTACTGGTCGCGGGTGCCAAGGCGGCCACCCAGACGCCGCCGGTCCGGTCCGGCCGCCGGGTCATCTTCTCCACCCTGGACGACGGCACCGGCCTGGTCGACCTGGCCTTCTTCGACGACTCGCACGACGCCTGCGCGCACACCGTCTTCCACTCCTGGCTGCTGCTGGTGCGCGGGGTGGTGCAGCGGCGCGGGCCGCGCAGCTACAGCGTGGTGGGCGCCGCCGCCTGGAACCTGGCCGAACTGCTGGAGGTACGGCGGGAAGAGGGCCTGGACGGAGTCGCGGCCCGGCTCGCCGGCGGGACCGGGGGCGGCGGCACGCCCGAGGACGGTGCCGCCCGCCGCCGCTTGGCCGGCTCCGACGGGCAGCCCGCGCCGGCCGGCTCCGCCGCGCAGGACGCGATGGAACGGCAGCGGACCGTCCGCATGCCCACGGGGTACGAGATGCACCCCTGGGCCGATCTGCGCCCCGCGGGCGAAGGGCCCGCGGTGGGAAGGAAGTTGTGGCACCAGAGTCCGGGGAGTGCGGGATGAGGAGTGCGGGATGACCATTCTCTGCGTACGTTTCCAGCTGCCGCCGATGTACGAGGCGGCCCTGCCGGGACTGCTCGGGCTGCTGGAGGAGTTCACGCCGGTCGTCGAGGCGCTGCCGCCGGACGGGGCGCTGGCCGATCTGCGCGGCGCCGAACGGTACTTCGGGCGCGACGCGGTGGAGCTGGCGTCGGTGATCCGGGTCCGCGCCCTCGCCCTGCACGGGATCGACTGCGCGATCGGCGCCGGTCCCGGCCCGCTGCTGGCCCGCATGGCGCTGCGGGAGGCCCGGCCGGGCGCGGTCCGCGCGGTCACCGCCGAGGAGGCGGTGGCGTTCCTCGCCGAACGGCCGGTCGCCGCGCTGCCCGGCGTCGGCCGGGCCACCGCCCGCACCCTGTGCGAGTACGGCCTCGACACCCTCGGCCGGGTCGCCGCCGCACCGCTGTCCACGCTCCAGCGCCTGGTCGGCGCGAAGACCGCCCGCGACCTGCACGAGAAGGCGAACGGCGTCGACCTCGGCCGGGTCGTCCCGAACGGCGTCTCCCTCCCCCACTCCCGGCTTCGCTCGAGCGGGGGGACCCCCATGCTGGCCGCCGACCGCCCCTTCCCCCGCGACGAACTCGACCCCGCCCGGCACCGCCGCGCCCTCCTCTCCGCCGCCGAGGAACTGGGCACCCGGCTGCGCGCCCTGGACAAGATCTGCCGCACCCTGACCCTGACCGTCCGCTACGCCGACCTCCCCCACTCTCGGCTCCGCTCGAGCGGGGGGACCCCCATGGCCACCACCCGCACCCGCACCCTGCGCGAACCGACCGCCCACTCGGCGGCGCTCACCGCCACCGCGTACGAGATGTACGAGGCGCTCGGCCTCCAGCGCGCCCGGGTCCGCGCGATCGCCCTGCGCGCGGAGGGCCTCGCCCCCGCCGAACAGGCCACCCACCAGCTCACCTTCGACCCGGTGGACGAGAAGGTCCGCCGCATCGAGGAGGCCGCGGACCGCGCACGAGCGAGATTCGGACCACGGGCGGTGCTGCCGGGGGCGTTGGCGGCGTAGCCGGCTAGTTCGCCGGTCAGCGGTGGCCGTGGGTGGCGCGGCGGCGGACCGAGGCGAACAGGGTGGCCGCGCCGAGGGCCAGGACGGCGGCGCCGCCGACCGCGAGGTACGGGGTGCTGCTGTTTCCGCCGGTCTCGGCGAGGTTCGTGGTGCCGCCGGCGGCGGTGAGGTCGTTGCCCTCGTCCGTGGCCGCCCCGGTCGCCGGGGTCGGGTCGGTCGTGGTGGTGGCGTCCTGGTCGCCGTGGCCGTGGTGCTCGACCGTCGACTTGTCGGCGCCGGCCTCGATCTGCTCGTCGGAGGGGGCGGAGGCGGTGGGCGCGGCGGCGGAGGTGTCGTCCTTCTCGGTGGTGCCGGTGGTGTCGGTGGTGGTGCCGGTGGTGGTGTTGGTTCCGCCGAAGGTGACGTCCGAGCAGGAGTAGAACGCCTCCGGGCTGTCCGAGCGCTGCCAGACGGCGTACAGCAGGTGCTTGCCGGTGCGCTCGGGCAGGCTGCCGGAGAAGGTGTAGAAGCCGTCGGCGGCGACCGGGTCGGTGACCGTCGCCACCGGGGCGGACAGGTCGAGGTCGGCCCAGGCCAGCGGCTGGGACGGGTCGTAGCCGTCCTTGGTGATGTACACGTTGAAGGTGCCCTTGTGCTGGGCCGTCACCCGGTACTTGAAGGTGTACGCGCCGCTGCTCACACTGGTGGCCGGCCAGTCGGCGCGGGCCAGGTCGAGGCCCTTGAACTCCTCGCTGTTCGCGCTGCACAGCTTGCCGTCCGGAATCAACTGCTGGTGCTGACCCGCCGCGTCGCCGATGCGGATGCCGTTCCAGTCGTAGAGCGCCTGGGTGCCGCCGGCCGAGACCGCCGCCTTGCACGCCGCCGAGTCGGGGCTCTCCGGGCCCTCGGCGTAGCACTGCGAGACCCGGCTGACCGGGTCGCCCATCGTGCCGTGCGCGGCCGCGGGCGCGGCCGTCAGCACGGTGAGGGCGAGGGGGAGCGCGCAGGCGGCGGCGACGGCGGCGACGGCTCTGCGGGGGGCGGCGGGCAGGGGTGCGGGCATGGCGAACTCCTCGAAACGGTCTCTGGAAAGGCGGTCCGGAACCCGTGGGGGGTGACCAGCACGCTAGCCCCGGAAAACCGCGAAAACGCCTGCTGGCGGCGGCGGACGGAGATCCTTATGGTCGCGTTAAGGGAGTGCTCAGGCTGGGCTCAGGTAGGTACCGTCGACGGCATGACGGACGAGACGATCAGACCGGCCGACGCGCGGGACGTGCCCGCCGTACGGGCCGTCACCGACGCCGCCTACCGGCCGTACCTCGCCGCCATCGGCGTCGCGCCGGCGCCAATGGCGGCCGATCACGCGGCGGACGTGGCCGCGGGACGGGTGTTCGTCACGGGTGCGCCGGTGGTGGGGCTGGTCGTGGTCGAGGCGTTCCCCGGCCATCTGTTCCTGGAGAGCGTCGCCGTCCACCCCGACGCCCGTGGCGGGGGCGTGGGGCGACGGCTGCTGACGTTCGTGGAGGCACGCGCGCGTGCGTTGCGGCTCCCCGAGATCAGGCTCTATACGAACGCGTTGATGCGGGAGAACCAGCGGCTCTATCCGCGGTACGGCTACGAGGTCGTGGAGCGCCGCGTGGACGGGCCCTACGACCGCGTCCACTACCGCAAGCGGCTGCTTCCGGGGGTCTCATGAGCGGGCCGGCCGGCTCAGGCGTCCGGCCACCAGGTGCGGGCGATGTCCGCGCGGATCTCGGGCCGGGCGACGGGGCGCTCGTCGGCCCGCTCGCGGAGCCGGCGGGCGGCCGTCTCCTTCTTCGAACTCAGGGGCTTGTGCACGGTGACACGGCGCATGGCTGCCTCCTCACGGATCCACCGGGTTCCGCGATCTCACGGAGGCAGACCCTTTTCGCGAGAGTTCCTCATCGGCGGGTGATCTGTCAGTGGCGACTGTCACGATTCGATTGTCAGTGGTGGGTGTCACCCTTGGGGCATGACATACGAGAGTGACGGTGCGATTACGGCGCGTGTCGACTGGGAGGCGGAAGCCGCCGGGTTCGACGCCGAGCCGGACCACGGGCTGCGCGACCCGCGGGTGCGCCGGGCCTGGGACCGGCGGCTGCGCTCCTGGCTGCCGGAACGGGCGAGCGACGTCCTGGACCTCGGCTGCGGCACCGGCAGCCTCGCGCTCCTCGCGGCCGAACAGGGGCACCGGGTCACGGGCGTCGACTCGTCCCCGGCGATGCTGGCGCGGGCCCGGCGCAAAGCGGCCGGGCGTGACGTGGTGTTCCTGGCCGGTGACGCCGCGGCGCCGCCCGTCGGGGAGCGGTGTTTCGACGTCGTCCTGGTCCGGCACGTCCTGTGGACGCTGCCCGGCCCCGGCCAGGTGCTGCGGCACTGGCGGGGGCTGCTGCGCCCGGGTGGGCGGCTGGTCCTGGTCGAGGGCGTGTGGGGGAGCGTGACACCGGTCGGGATATCGGCCGGCCGGCTCACGGCCCTGCTCGCGCCGCTCGGCGGGCAAGCACGGGTCGAGACGCTGTCCGGTGATCCGGCGCTGTGGGGCAAGGAGGTCGACGACGAGCGGTACGTGGCCATCGTGCGGTTCCCGGCCGGAGGCAGGCGGGAATTGTCAGACAGGCCCTAGGCCAGCAGCGGGGCGAAGCCGCCGGTGCGGGCCAGGTGCTCCAGGTCGTCCAGCGCGGCCGCGGCGGCGGCCGCGGCGGCCGGGTCCCGGTCCGGCAGGCCGCTCTCGGCGAACTCGTCCTCGTCCAGGCGCCGTACGTCCGTGCCGTCCGCGGAGCGCCACAGGTCCAGGTCGAGGTCCTCGACGACCAGTTCGGCGCCGGTGCGCACGGCCGGGCGGGTGATGTCGCAGTACCAGCCCTTCAGGGCGCCCGTTCCCGCCCGGACCTCCTTCACGGCGTACCAGCGGTCGCGCCAGTAGTACTCGGTGAACACGTCGCCGGGTTCGAACCGCACGAAGCCGAAGTCCCGGACGCCCGCGCCGGACCACGGGGCGCGGACGGTGATCCGGGTGCCGTCGTCGGCCAGCAGCTCGCTCCGGTAACGGATCTTCGTGCGGCCGCCCTTGACCAGGACCACGTCCACCGGGGCCGCCGGGTCCGCCGGCTCAGCCGAGTTCACGGACATACCGCACCTCCGTCGCGCAGACCTCGTACCCGAACCACTTGTTGACCGCCAGCATCGCGTCGTTGCCGGTGTCGTTGCCCGTGAACGCCTCCGTGCACCCGGCCGCCCGGGCCCGGTGCAGGGAGGCGTTCTTGACGAGCTTGGCCAGGCCCCGGCTGCGGAAGGCGCGGGCGGTGCCCGTCATCGCGGTCGAGTACCGGGTGCCGCCGTCCCGGTAGGCCGCGGTGAAGGCGACGGGGCGGCCGTCGACGACGGCGACGGTGGTCAGGTCGTGGCTCAGCATCGGATGGAGCCAGGTCTCGGCGCACCACGCCTGGTAGTCCGCCAACGTGGTGTCGACGTCGCTGGGTTCGTCCGCCGTCGTCTCGGCGTCCAGTGCGAACAGCGGGCGCGGATCGTCGGCGTAGTCGGCGGCGGTGCGCAGTTCGACGCCCGGGGCAGCGGGCTGGAGCGGCGGGAGGGAGTCCTGGGACAGGTCCAGGCGGAGGAAGTGGGCCGAGCGTCCGGCGCGGTAGCCGTACCGCTCGGCGAAGGCCCGGTTGCCCGGCGCGTCCAGCACCCAGGAGTACACCCTGGTCGCCCCCTGGGCCGCCAGATACTCCTCGGCCGCCCGCACCAGCACCCCGCCGGCGCCGCGCCGCGGCCGGTCCGGGCGTACGTAGACGTTGAGATACGCCTGCCCCGGCTCCGGGCTCTCGTGGACCAGGCCGAGCTGGGCGGTGCCGAGCACCTCGCCGTTCTCCTCCGCGACGAGGGAGCGGGCCCGGGTGTCCGGGTGGGTGTGCGTGAGGTGGTGGACGACGGCGTCCGGCGTCCAGAGGATGAACGGCAGGGCCAGATGGCGGACGCGGGCGAACTCCTCGACGTCCGACCGGACGTCGAGCCGCAGATCGCGCAGGGAGACGGTCATATGCGCGCACGCTACGGCGACCGGCGGGCGGCCGCCTCTCATTTTCCGCCGGATACGGTGCCGGGTACGGGACAATCGCGGGGTGACCCTGAAGATCCACATCGATGACGGAGCGGCGCCCTACGAGCAGGTGCGCGCGCAGATCTCCGAGCAGGCCCGGGCGGGTGTCCTGCCGGTCGGCCACCGGCTGCCCACCGTGCGCGGGCTGGCCGAGTCCCTGGGGCTGGCCGCGAACACGGTCGCCAAGGCGTACCGGGCGCTGGAGGCGGACGGAGTGATCGAGACGCGGGGACGCAACGGCACGTTCGTCGCCGCGGCGGGCGCGGCGGCGCAGCGGGAGCTGGCGTCGGCCGCGCAGGAGTTCGCCGCGCGGGCCCGCCGGCTGGGAGCCACGCAGGCCGAGGCGACGGCCGCCGCGCGGGACGCCCTGCGGGCGGCGTTCGCGGACTGAGGCTGCCGCCGCCCGTGGATGGCTGCCCTGGGCGGAGCCGGAGGGGGTTCAGACGGACGTCACGTTCGCCGGTACGCGGGTGACCCGCAGTCCGGCCGTCCTCGCCAGCCGGGCGAACGTCACCGCGTCGTGGACGGCCGCCGCGTGCGGGTCGTTGTTGAAGTACGCGTACACGTCCGCGTCCGGGGGCCAGGTCTCGGCGATCCGGTGGGCCCAGGTGGCCAGGGCCCGGCGGCCGTAGCGCGGCCAGGCGCGGGCCCGGCCCTGGTGGAAGCGGACGTAGCCCCAGTCGGCGGTGCGCCACAGCGGGGTCGCCGGGCGGGAGCGGACGTCGGCCCAGCACAGCGCGGCGCCCCGGGCCCGCAGTACGGCGCGGACCTCCGGCGTCCACCACGACGCGTGCCGGGGTTCCACGGCCACCCGGGTGCCGGCCGGGAAGCGGGCCAGGCAGGCGTTCAGCAGCGCCGGGTCGGCGCGCAGGGTCGGCGGCAGCTGGAGCAGCACCGGGCCGAGCCGGTCGCCGAGCCCGGCGGCGCGGCTCATCAGCCGGTGCACCGGTTCCGCCGGTTCGCGCAGCCGCTTGACGTGGGTCAGGAACCGGCTGGCCTTGACCGCGACCACGAAGTCCGCCGGCACCCGGTCCCGCCACGCCTCGAAGGTCTCCCGGGCCGGCAGCCGGTAGAAGGCGTTGTTGACCTCGACGCTGGCGAAACCCGCCGCGTACTCCTCCAGCCACCGCCGCACCGGCAGCCCGGCCGGGTACAGCACGCCCCGCCAGTCCCGGTACTGCCAGCCGGACGTGCCGACGAACAGAGTCATGACCCCATTACAAATACAGCCCTGCCGAGGCGCCGTCCCGCGGCTCCGGCAGCGCGGTCGGCGACGTGCCCCGGCGCAGCGCGTACAGCTCCGCCAGCGTGGCGCCGTCCCGGCCGACGCCCTCCTCGGTGCCGAGCCAGCTCACCGCCTCCGACCGGGTGAGCGGGCCGACCTCGATCCGGGCCAGACAGCGGCCGGGGCGGACCACGGCCGGGTGCAGCCGCTCCAGGTCCTCGTTGGTGGTCACGCCGACCAGCACGTTGCGGCCCTGGCCGAGCAGTCCGTCGGTGAGGTTGAGCAGCCGGGACAGGGCCTGCCCGGCGGTGTGCTTGGCCTCGCCGCGGATCAGCTCGTCGCAGTCCTCCAGGAGCAGCAGCCGCCAGCGGTCCTTGCCCGCCGCGTCCTCCTCGCCGATGGCGATGTCCATCAGATAGCCGACGTCGGAGAACAGCCGCTCCGGGTCCAGGACGCAGTCCACCTGGCACCAGTCCCGCCAGGACCGGGCCAGCGTGCGCAGCGCGGACGTCTTGCCGGTGCCGGGCGGGCCGTGCAGCAGGAGCAGCCGGCCGGCGATGTCCTCGGGGCCGGTCTTCATCAGCCGGTCCATCACGTCCGCCACCGGCGCCGTGTAGTTGGGCCGCACCTCCTCCCACGTACCGGCGGAGATCTGCCGGGTGGTGCGGTGCGGGCCGCGGCGCGGGGAGACGTACCAGAACCCCATCGTCACGTTCTCCGGCTGCGGTTCCGGTTCGTCGGCCGCGCCGTCGGTGGCGTCGCCGAGGACC
Organism: Streptomyces sp. JW3; assembly: GCF_052216785.1. Lineage (NCBI taxonomy): Bacteria > Bacillati > Actinomycetota > Actinomycetes > Kitasatosporales > Streptomycetaceae > Streptomyces > Streptomyces sp. JW3. The sequence continues at coordinate 26,692 of NZ_JBQOUX010000015.1, forward strand.
TTCTCGGCCAGCTCGGCGCTGGTCGCCGTCACCGTGACGTCGGCGCCCCGGTTCCAGCGCGAGATCAGCAGCGTCCAGCCGTCGCCCTCCGCCAGGGTGGCGCTGCGGTCGCCGTCGCGGGCGGCCCGCAGGATCTTCGCGCCGGACGGCAGCAGCGTCGCGCCGGAGCGCACCCGGTCGATGTTGGCCGCGTGCGAGAACGGCTGCTCACCCGTCGCGAACCGGCCGAGGAACAGCGCGTCGACCACGTCGGTGGGGGAGTCGCTGTCGTCGACGTGGAGCCGGATCGGCAGCGCGTCGTGCGGGTTGACTGACATGCCGCCATGATCCGCCACGGCGGCGCCGCGTGCACCCGGTTTCCCCGGTACACGCGGCGCGGGACCCCGTACGGCCCCGGGTCAGAACGCGGGCCGCAGCGTCCTGCCGCGCAGCCGCCGGGCCCGGCGGAGCACGGCGTACCCCTTGGTGAGCGCCCGGTCCCGGACGAACGTACGGGCGAGCGCCCGGCCCTCGACCAGCCGGGCGAATTCCGCCGCGCCGGTCGTGCGGCGGACCGTCACCCGGCGCAGCGCGTACGGTCCCTGGGCGCGGCGGGCCAGCGCGTTGCCCACCGCCAGCGCCTGCGCGTACCCCGTCTCGCGCACCGCCGTACGCACCCGGCGGTCGGAGTAGCCGTAGGGGTAGGCGAACGACACCGGCGCGGCGCCCAGCTGGTCGGTGATGATCTCCTTGCAGTGGATCAGCTCGTGCCGCAGGTCCCCGGTGTGCACCTGGTCGAGCTGCGGATGGGTGTGGCTGTGCCCGCCGATCTCCACGCCCGCGGCGACCAGTTCGCGCACCTGGCCCCAGTCGAGCATGGTGTCCGGCGCGCCCCCGGTGTCGTACGGGCCGCGCAGCCAGCCGGTGGAGACGAACAGCGTGGCCGGGAAGCCGTGCCCGGCCAGCACCGGCAGGGCGTGCCGGTGCACCCCCGCGTAGCCGTCGTCGAAGGTGATGAGGAGCGGCCGGGCGGGCAGCGGCCGGCCGGTGCGCCAGGCCGCGGCCAGCTCGGCCGTGGTGACGGGGGTGCGCCCGAGGTCCGCCACCACCGCCATCTGCTCCGCGAACGCCGCCGGGGACACCGACAACGCCCGGGTGGCGTCGTTCGGTTCGGCGGCGACCGCGTGGTACATGAGGATCGGCACGCGCGGGTCGTCACTCATGCGTGCCCTCCTTCGGCGATCGGCACCCGCCCGTCAGTCACGCCGGTCACCCCCGATCGGCGCCGACGAGAACGTCACCGCGCCCCGCCGGGCCCGTACGCTGCCCACCAGGTAGCCGCCCGCCGCCGTGAGCACCCCGGCGACGATCGCGCCCGCCCGGCCCGCGCCGCCCGGCCGGGCCAGCACCGCGTCCCGCAGCCCGCGCGCCACCCCGGCCGGCAACACCCGCGAGGCGTACCGGCGCTCCGACTCCAGGCCCTTTTCCGTGCCGACGCTGCGGGCCACCAGCGCCTTGGACAGGCCCTCGGCCCAGGCGCGGGTGCGGAAGTAGCCGAAGTGCTCGCGCGGCGCGGGCACCCGGTGGTGGATGACCGCGCGGTCGTCGATCAGCAGGACGGCGTCCGGGCGGGCCCGGCTGAGGCGGATGCACAGTTCCGTCTCCTCGCAGCCCAGCGGGCGTTTGTCGCCGTCGCGGCCGATGCCGGTGGCGAAACCGCCCGCCGCGTCGAACGCCGCCCGCCGGAAGGAGGCGTTGCCGCCGAGCACGTTGCGCACCCGGACCCGGCCGGGCGGCAGGCCGCGGTACGTGCAGCCCACCACCCAGTCGAACTCCTCGGGGAACCAGACCGGCCGCCGCCCCGACGCCCAGACCGGCACCGTCCGCCCGCCGACCGCCATGACCCGCGGGTCGTCGTAGGCCCCGGCGAAGTGCAGCAGCCAGTCCCGCTCGGCCACCGCGTCGTCGTCGAGGAAGGCGATCACCTCGCCGCGGGCCGCCGCGATGCCGGTGTTGCGGCCGGCCGACAGCCCGCGGGGGCCCGCGTTGGCGAGCACCCGCACGTCGTCCGTCTCCTTGTACTCCTTGCCCAGCCGGTCCTGCAGCGCCGTGTTGTGGTCGACGACCAGCAGCGTCTCCAGGGCCGGCCGGGACTGCGCCCGCACTGAGGCGACCGCCGCGAGGATGTCCTCCCAGCGGTCCTCGGTGTAGGCGCAGACCACCACGGAGATGTCCGGAGCGCTCACACCTTCCCCCGGACCGTGCTGAGCACCGGCGACCGGTCGCGGCTGCCGCGCAGCTCACGCCGGTTGGAGCGCTCCTGGAGGATGACTCTGAGCACCCGCAGTCCGTCCCGCACCGCCCGCAGGTTGCTGACGCCGTGGATGCGCAGGTACTCGTGGCTCGGTATCTCCTGCACCTTCAGACCGGCCTTCACGACCCGGATGTTCATCAGGGTCTCCACCTCGAAGCCGGTGCAGTCCAGCTCGATCTTGTCCAGGCAGTGCCGCCAGAAGGCGTTGTAGCCGTAGCACAGGTCGGTGTAGCGGGCGCCGAACTTGCGGTTGACCACCGCGCACAGCGCGGCGTTGCCCATCTTCCGGATGAAGGTCATGTCGTCGGTGCCGCCGCCGTTGGCGAAGCGCGACCCCTTGGCGAAGTCGGCGCCGGAGACCAGCGCGGAGACGTACGACACGATCTCCTGTCCGTCGGCCGAGCCGTCGGCGTCGACCATCACGATGATGTCCCCGCCGCACGCCTGGAAGCCGGTGATCAGCGCGTCCCCCTTGCCCTTGCCGCGCTGCTCCACCACCTTGACGCCGGGCCACAGTTCACGGGCGACGGCGATGGTGTCGTCGGTGGAGTTGCCGTCCACCAGGACGACCTCGTGTATCCAGTCGGGCAGGGTCTTGAAGACGTACGGCAGGTTCTCCGCCTCGTTCATCGCCGGTATGACGACGCTCACCGGTGGCGCGATGGCCAGATGCGAGGAGACGGGACGGTACTTGGCGGCGCCCGACGGGTCCTTGCCGGTGGCCGGCGGCTGAAGTACTGAGCTCATGAGTCTGGTCCCTCTCGTCCGGCGGACCGCCCGCCCCAGGGGCGGTCCGGCTGTGTGTCCGGTTCGAAAGGGGGGTTGGTCTCACCCACGGCACGGCAGCGGCAACGCTCCGTGCACGCCAGTGAGCTGGCGAAACTGGCCGACTGCGGAAAACGGCAGCCGACCGCGCGGCACGACCGGCTCGGCTGGTGGATCGGTCACCGAGCACGGCACCCCCCTACCGCGCCCCACTCCGGGACCGTCGCGGTCTTGAGCCCTCCCCTAGAGCCGCGTACTGACGGTACCGATGCGAGTGAGATGTATGACGATATTGACGATTGAACCCGTATGGCAAGACCTGGAACGAGCCCTCACGTTTTTGTTGTTTTGCCGGTCATTCGCGGCCTCAATGTCGCGCGAACCGGCGGAAATCGTCAAGACCGCCTGCTGTTGGGGTGGCGTTCCGAAGATCTTTGGCATGAACACTTCCTGTCAACACGCGTAGCTGTTACCACGGTTGAGGCAGAGAACCTGCTAAAGGGAGGTTCCATGAGACGTTCCCGACTTGTCGGATACCTGAGTGCCGCCGTCCTCGCCGTGTGCACCGCCCTGACCGGGGCCGCCACCGCGCAGGCGGACACATCCGCCGCCGCCACCGGCTACGTGGCCCTCGGCGACTCCTACGCCTCCGGCGTGGGCGCCGGCAGCTACACCTCCGCCAGCGGCGACTGCAAGCGCAGTACCAAGGCGTACCCGCAGCTCTGGGCGGCCGCCCATGCCCCCTCGTCCTTCGACTTCACCGCCTGCTCCGGCGCCCGTACGAGTGATGTGGTGTCCGGGCAGCTCGCCCCGCTCGGCGCCACCACCGGCCTGGTCTCGGTCACGGTCGGCGGCAACGACGCCGGTTTCGGCGACGTCATGACGACCTGTGTGCTCCAGTCCGACAGCGCCTGCCTGTCCCGGATCGCCACCGCCGAGGCGTACCTCGACTCCACCCTGCCCGCCAACCTGAACAGCGCCTACTCCGCGATCCGCGCCAAGGCACCGAGCGCCCGGGTCGTGGTCGTCGGCTACCCGCGCTTCTACCGGCTCGGCGCCACCTGCCTCGGCCTCTCCGAGACCAAACGGGCGGCGATCAACGCCGGCTCCGACCACCTCAACACGGTGATCGCCCAGCGGGCCGCCGCCCACGGCTTCACCTTCGCCGACGTCCGCGGCCCGTTCACCGGCCACGAGATCTGCTCCGGCAGCTCCTGGCTGCACAGCGTCAACTGGCTGAACGTCGGCGAGTCCTACCACCCGACGGCCGCCGGCCAGTCGGGCGGCTACCTCGCGGCCCTGAACAGCGCCGCCTGACCCGGCACCCCGTCAGCGGGAGTACGGAGAAACGGAAGCCGAGGGGGAGGTCCCGTCCGTCGGGGTCTCCCCCTCGCACGTCACCGAGAACGGCACCGAGTCCGAGGTGACCGCCACCGGCTCCCGCACCTCGACCCCGATCTCGCTCGCCACGGTGCCGCTCTCGTCGTACGTCGTCACCACCACCGAGTCCCGCTTCTCCCGGCCGCCGCCGGCCGGGAACGACAGCGTCTTCCAGCCCTGCCCGGACAGCGCGCCGTCCGGCGTCACCCAGCGGTAGACGACCTCGGCCGGCAGCCGCGCCACCCGGAACGTCGCCGTGAACGCCGGTGCCTCGGCCTCGGACGGCGGACAGGCCCCCGCGTACTCGGTGCGCGAACCCGTCACCCCGGCCTCGACCGACTGCGGCGGCGCGGACGAGGTCTCCGCCCCGTCGTCGTCGCCGTTCCCGTGCCCGTCGTCACCGGTCTCCGAGGTGGGGGCCGGCTCCTCGCCGCCGCTCTCCGAGGTCTGCGGCGCGCTCGTCCGGGTCGCACCGCCCGTCCCCTCCGCCGCGCCGCCGCCACCGCCCTGACCGTCGTCGTCCCGGTCCAGCAGCGCGTACGTCAGCCCCGCCAGCGCCAGTACCAGGACCGTGATCCCGGCGATCAGGGCGACGGCGGCGCGGCGGCTGCGGGGCGCGGCGGCGGCCGGGGCGGTGTCGCCGGGACCGGACGCGGTGGTGGCCGGGGGCGCGGCGGACGGCGCCCCGGACGGCGCGGGCGCCGCGACCGTCGGCGGGTACGACGGCACGAGGGGCGCCGTCTCCGTGCCCGGGACGCCGCCCGCGCCGACGATCCGCAGGTCCCGCTCGGCCCGGTCGGCGGGCAGCCGCCCGGCCGGGTCCTTGCGCAGCAGCCCCTCGATCACCGGGGCCAGCGGGCCGGCCCGGCGCGGCGCCGGCAACTCCTCGTCCACGATGGCCCGCAGGGTGCTCAGCGGGGTGTCCTGCCGGAACGGGGAGGCGCCCTCCACCGCCGCGTACAGCAGCACGCCCAGCGACCACAGGTCGGACTCCGGGCCCGGCGTGCGGCCCAGCGCCCGCTCCGGGGCGAGGAACTCGGGGGAACCGACGACCTCCCCGGTCATCGTCAGCGCGGAGCTGCCCTCGACCACGGCGATCCCGAAGTCGGTGAGCACCACCCGCCCGTCGTTCGCCAGCAGCACGTTGCCCGGCTTCACGTCCCGGTGCAGCACCCCGGCCTCGTGCGCGGCCCGCAGCGCGGCCAGCACCTCGGCGCCGATGCCCGCGGCCCGCCGCGGCGCGAGCGGTCCCTCGGCCGCCAGCAGGTCGGCCAGGGACAGGCCGCGGACCAGCTCCATCGCGATCCACGGCCGGCCGTCGTCGGTGGCCACGTCGTAGACGGTGACCACGTTGGGGTGGGTGACCCGGGCCGCGGCCCACGCCTCCCGCTCCAGCCGGGTGTACATCCGCGCCACGTCGCCGGCCGGCAGACCGGCCGGGGCGCGCACCTCCTTGACGGCGACCTCGCGGCGCAGCACCTCGTCGCGGGCCCGCCACACGGTGCCCATCCCGCCCTCGCCGAGCGGGGACAGCAGACGGTAGCGGCCGGCGATCACACGCTCGCCGCCGGGTTCCTCGAACACCGGCGCCCCCTGGGAGTCTCGTGATGAGTCTGGTGCGTCTCGCGTGATATCTCCCCAAAAGTAGCTCAGCCTAGTGCCGTTGCCGCCCCCTTCAGCAGCAATCCGGCCCCCAGGGCCACCACGACACACGCCGAACCCAGCGGCACGCTCCCGCGCACCAGGGCCGCCGCGCGCCCCGCGGACCGGCCCGGACGCCGCTCCAGCGCGCGGGTCAGGCCGCGCCGCCGAACCGGACCACGGCGACGCCCCCATGCACACCCCCATACACGCCGACCCCGCTGTCCCCATCCTCCGCGGCACCGTCCTGCTCGGGTTCGATCACCGAGGGGCCGCCGCCGCGCTCGTCGTCGCCGCCGTGTTCGCCGTCCAGGCCGACCGGGGCCGGGACGAGCCGGCCGCGGAGCGCGACCGGTCCGGCGAGACCGCCCAGGTGCTCGCCGCCCGGACGCCCGCGCGGCCACCGGCCGGGACGCCCGCCGCCGCGGCCTCGGCGTGATCGCCTCCGCCGCCGAGGGCGCGCGGTGGTGACCCTGCGGGGATACGACGCTCCACCGGGCGACCACGTGCATCAGTTGTGGCTCATGCGCCCCGGCGCACCACCACGCTCCCTCAGCCTCTTCGCCGACGACACGCCAGTGATCGCCTTCGACCTCGACCGATCCGCGTCGGCACGGGCGGTGACCGTGGAACCCGACGGCGGTTCGATACGGCCCACCAGCCACCCGATTGTCCAACTCGCCCTGAAATCGGTCGGATTCGGAGAGTAATCGTCAACGCCCTTGTGGGGTAGGTGATTACTGTGACCGCGATACACGGGAGCCTCGCGGGGGAGATAGGGTTAGCCTGCCCGGGCCGGGTGGACTCGTTACGGGTGGGGAGTGACATGGAACAGATAACAGTGCGCAGCAGGGCCAGGGTCCCTGCGATCACCTGCGGGAGCAGCGCGACCAGTTCGCGTCTGGACCGGCATCTCGCGGTGCTCGGCGGTCCCGCCGTGCCCCAGCGTGAGACGGTCGAGGCGACCTCGCTGATGCGGGAGCTGATCGCGCGGGAGCCCGCGCGTGAGCACAGCGCCAGGCGGGCCCGGGTCCGCCGGGTCTCGCTCTTCGCGCCACTGCGCCGACTGCGTCGTTCGCTGTTCGGCAACAACTGAGGCCCGCGCTCAAGAGGCCACACCGTCCGGCGTCACGCCGCGCACCCGTTGTCCGCCATCCCCACGGCACGCGGTGACGCCCCCGGTGTGTTCCCGAGCGCGGGCACTCCCGTTTCTCCTCCCCGGCGGTCCACCCCCGCCCTGCGGCAACGCACTCCTCTGCGGTAACCCATTTGTCATGCGCACATATTGACGAGGCAATCATCCGGGGCCAGGGTTGCTGATCGTTTACTCCTGTAAGCGGCTGCTGCACCCTCACCCCCGGAGGCGCGCGTGTGTGACCTGCACGATCAGCACGACCACGAGGCGACACCCGCGAACGGCACCGGCCTCAGCAGACGCCGGATCATGCAGCTGCTGAGCGCGGCCGGCGTCACCACCGCCACCCTGGCCGCCGACGCCGACCCCGTGCTGGCCGCCTCGGCCGACGACACCCCGGCCGCCTACACCGCCCCCACCGGCCTCGCCGAGGACAGCGCCGCCAAGCGCAGCGCCCTGGCCTGGATCGAGGGCCACGCCACCCGTATCACCGGCCTCAACGCCGAGATCTGGGAGCAGGCCGAGCTGAGCCTGCGCGAGTGGAACTCCTCCCTCGCCCAGGCCGACTTCCTGAAGAAGGCCGGCTTCGACGTCGAGTTCGGCACGGCCGGCTTCCCCACCGCCTTCACCGCCACCTTCACCCAGGGCAAGGGCGGCCCGGCGCTCGGCTTCAGCGGCGAGTACGACGCGCTGCCCGGCCTCTCCCAGCACAAGGGCGTCGGCCACCACGACCCCCGCGAGTACGTCCACGACCCTCCCCCAGTGCTCAACGCCTGGGGGGACCCCCAGCCCCCGGCTACGGACCCGGCCACGGCTGCGGGCACTGCGCGCTCGGCACCGCCGCCGCGTCCGCCGCCGCGGCGGTCGCCCAGGCGGCCAAGAAGCACCGCCTCCCGTTCTTCGGCTCCACCGCCGAGGAGACCCTCATCGGCAAGACCTACGCGGTCAGCAAGGGCGTCTACGACGGCCTCGACGCGTTCCTGGACTGGCACCCGTCCACCGCCAACGCCACCGGCTGGGGCAGCAGCACGGCGATGACCGCCGTCACCTTCACCTTCCTCGGCGTCGCCGGCCACGGCGGCACCCCGCTCGGCAACAAGAGCGCGCTGGACGCGGCCGTGATGATGGCGACCATGTCGGAGTTCCTGCGCGAGGAGAACCTCGCCCCCTCCGGCCGGCTGCACTGGGTCATCAACAACGGCGGGGACATACCGAACGTGACCCCGGAGATCGCAGAAATTTCGTATTACGTCCGCGAGGGCAGCCCGGCCCGCGTGCAGGTCCTCCTGGACAAGGTGATCGCCGTCTCCGAGGCGGCCGCCAAGGCGTCGCAGACCTCCGTCAGCCACCGCGTCACCGCCGCCTGCTGGAACCAGCTCCCTTCCAAGTCCTTCGCGGAGCTGATGCACGACAACATGCGGCAGATCGGCCCGCCCGAGTTCAGCGCCGAGGCGCAGACGCTGGCCAAGGAACTCCAGGAGTCCCTGGGGCCGCCGCAGAAGGGCCTGCACGCCGAGGTCGCTGCGCTCACCGCGCCCAACCCGGTGTTCATGGGCGGCGGTTCGACCGATGTCGCCGACATCAGCTGGCAGGTGCCGACCGTCTCGATGGGTGCCGCCCTCGCCCCGATCGGCACCAAGATGCACACCTGGTCCACCGCGTCCTGCGCGGCGGCGGCCCCCGGACAGGCGGCCGTGCTGGCCGCCGCCAAGTACCTCGCGGCCACCGCCGTCGACCTGCTGACCCAGCCGGAGCGGCTGAAGACGGTCAAGGACGAGTTCGCCGAGCGGACCGAGGGCGTCGAGTGGCAGACCGCCCTGCCCGACGGCTACGAGCCGCCCCAGTGGTTCCTGAAGCGGACCGGCCAGTCCTGGCCCCCAGAGAACATCACCTGGCCGCCGAAGAAGATCGTCTCCAAGGAGAAGTTCTCCTCCCTCGGCCCCGAACTCGCCCCCCAGACCTGACCCGGCACGAACGGTTCACCGCTCGCCGTGCGCGTACCGGCGTACGGCGAGCGGGACGAAGACCGCCAGCAGGACCGCGCACCAGGCCAGCGACCCCGCCACCGGGTGGGCCACCGGCCAGGCGGCGCCCTCCGGTACGGGGGCGTTGCCGAACAGGTCCCGCAGCGCCGTCGTCACCGCGCTGATCGGGTTCCACTCGGCGACCGTGCGCAGCCAGCCCGGCAGCCCCTCGGTCGGGATGTAGGCGCTGGACAGCAGCGGCAGCAGGAAGGTCGCGCCGCCGAGCTGGCCGGCCGCCTCCTCGCTGCGGGTGAGCAGGCCGAGGAAGATCCCGGCCCACACGCACGCGAACCGGAACAGCAGCAACAGCGCCAGCGCCCCCGCCGCGCCGAGCGCGCTGCCCTGCATCCGCCAGCCCACCGCGAGCCCCACCAGCAGGAACGGCACCGTCCCGGCCGCCGTCTGGGCCAGGTCCGCGACCGCTTGGGCGAGCGGCACCGCCGCCCGGTTCACCGGCAGCGTCCGCAGCCGGTCGGTGACGCCCCGGTGGGTGTCCTGGGCCGCCTGGAACATGCCGGTCATGATCCCGCCCGCCGCGGTGGCCACCAGCAGCCCCGGCACCAGGAACGCCCGGTACCGCGCCCCCGGCATCGCCAGCGCGCTGCCGAAGACGTACCCGAAGAACAGCAGCATCGACACCGGCATCGACTGGGTGAGGATCAGCAGCCCGGGATTGTTCCGCGCCCGCCGCAGCTGCCGGCCCAGCAGCGCGGTGCCGTCGTGTGCCAGGTCGTACGCCAGGGTGCTCATGCCGCGAACTCCTTCTCGGTGGCGCCGGTGGCGCCGGTGGCGCCGGTCAGGCGCAGGAAGACGTCGTCCAGGGTGGGCGGGCTGAGACTCGCGTCGGCCAGCGGCACGCCCGCCGCGTCCAGCGCCCGCACCAGCCGGGGCAGGGTCAGGGTCGGGTCGGTGCTGACCGCGCCGGCGGCCAGCCGCTCGTGGTCCAGGACCGGTTCGGCGCCGGTGAGACGGTCGAGGACGGCGGCCGCCGGGGCCAGCGCGGCCGGGTGCGTGACGACCGCCTCCGCGCGCGCCCCGACCAGCGCCTTCAGCTCGGCGGGCGACCCGGTGCGGGCCACCCGGCCCCGGTCCATCAGCACGATGTCGTCGGCCAGCCGGTCGGCCTCCTCCAGGTACTGCGTGGTCAGCAGCACCGTCGTGCCCTCGGCCCGCAGCGCCCGCACCGCCTCCCAGATGCGGTTGCGGCTGACCGGGTCGAGGCCGGTGGTCGGCTCGTCCAGGAACAGCACGTCGGGGCGGCGGACCAGGCTCGCCGCCAGGTCGAGGCGGCGGCGCATACCGCCCGACCAGGTGGACACCGGCCGGTCGGCGGCCCCGGCCAGCCCGAACCGCTCCAGCAGCTCGCCGGCCCGGTCGGCCGCGTCCCGCACCCGGTGCAGCCGGGCGAACAGCCGCAGGTTCTGCCGCCCGGTCAGGTCCCCGTCGACCGACGCGTCCTGACCGGTGACGCCGATCCGGCGGCGTACCGCCGCCGCCTCGCGCACCAGGTCGTGGCCGGCGATCCGGGCCGACCCGGCGTCCGGGCGCAGCAGCGTGGTCAGCAGCCGCACCGCCGTGGTCTTCCCCGCCCCGTTCGCCCCGAGCAGCCCGCACACCGTGCCCTCGGCCACCGCGAGATCCAGCCCCCGCAGCGCGCGCACCTCGCCGAAGCGCTTCTCCAGACCTTCACTAAGTACAGCGTACGTAGAAGTCATGTGCCGACCATAGCGCACTACGTACGGCGTACGTAACTAGGATGGTGGCCGAGGTGATGATCGATGGCGGGCCGAGCGGCCGTACCCCAAGTGATCTGGGCGCGCCCGGAGCGCACCGGCCGAGGTCCGCGGCCCGGTTTCAGCCGCGCCGACATCGCGGCCGCCGCGGTACGGCTCGCGGACGCCGGGGGAGTGGACGCGGTCTCCATGCGGCACGTCGCGGCCGAGCTGGGCTGCGGCACCATGTCGCTGTACAACTACGTCCCCCGCAAGGAGGACCTCTACGAGCTGATGGTGGACGCCGTCAGCGGTGAGCACGCGCCGTGGGAGCCGACGGGGGACTGGCGGGCCGACATGTTCCGCGTCGCCCGCGACACCCGGGCCCTGATGCACGCCCACCCCTGGCTGCCGCGCCTGATGTCCCCGGTCTACGGCTTCAGCCCCAACGCCCTGCGCTACCTGGAGCACTGCCTGGCCTGCCTGGACCCGCTGGGCGAGTCCTACGGCGTCAAGATGCAGCTGATCGCGCTGGTGAACGGCGTGGTGACGACGTATGTGGGCAATGAGCTGGCCACCGCCGAGCGGACCCGCTCGCTGCCCTGGTCGGCCGAGGAGGAGCAGCGGGCGCGGATCTCCTACCTCGGCTCGCAGCTCGCCGGCGGCGGCTGTCCGCGGCTCGCGGCGGCCTTCACGGAGGACGCGGGCCCGATCGACCTGGAGGCGGTGTTCGAGGAGGCGCTGCGGCGGGTGCTGAACGGGTTCGGCTAGCCGCTCACAGCAGGGTGAGCTGTCCCTCGGGGCCCTCTTCCCGGCCGTCCAGTACGGAGGCCGGGGCGCGGGCCGGGCGGGGGACCGGGAGGACGCCGGCCGCGCGGAGTTCGGCGGTGGTGACCGGGTCCGGCACCGTGAAGGCGGCCCGTTCCGCGCGGACTTCGGCCAGCAGCGCCAGCACCGTGATCAGTTCGAGCAGCTCCGAGGTCCAGCTCTGCGGCCAGGTGGCCGGGCGGATCGCGGACAGCGTGCCCGGCTCGCCCTCGGCGGTGCGCGCCGCGAACCACTGCTCCAGCACCCGTTCGCCGCCCGCCGTGAACTCCCAGGCGTCCGGCGGCACCGGGGAGATCCGGCCCTCGTCGAGGTGCAGGACCTCCTCGTCACGGTCGTAGCGCAGGGTCAGCGGGCGCGGCGGCAGCGGGGCGCGGACGTACGGGCGGCGGCCGCCCGGGAGTCTGGGCCGCTCGCCGTCGCGGCGCAGCAGCCACAGCGCGCGCCGGCCCAGCCGGGCGCCGTGCTGCCAGCGGGCCGGGTCCGAGGTCAGGGGCACGGTCAGGTCGTCCTCGCGGACCGCCGTCACGATCCAGGCCAGCACGTCCAGCGGCTCGGGGCGGGCGCCCAGCCGGGCGGCCAGGTGGTCCAGCAGGCCCGGGGCCAGGTTCGGTTCGGTGCCGCCGGGGCGGCGGTAGAGCGGACGGATCCGGCCGGGGCCGAACAGCGGGAGCAGCGAGGTGGCCAGCAGTCCGCCCGGGGTGCCGGGCGACTCGACGGCGAACACCTGCCGCGCGTCCGCCACCCGCCACAGTTCGGGCCGGGCCGCGTCGATCAGCCGGTGGTCGGGGATCAGCCACTGCTCGTCGAAGGGCGCGCGCAGCACCCGCACCGGCTCGGGACACGGCCCCGAAGCGCGCACCAGCCGCCCGGTGCCCGCCGCGACCCCCGGCAGCTGCCCGACCGCCGTCCGCGCCGACCGCGCCCGGGTCGGCTCGAACAGGGCCGCCCGGTCCGGCCCCTCGGCCTTCAGCAGCGCGTCCCAACGGGCCTTCAGGGATGCCGCGTCGGGTGCCGTCGGCCACCCCCGGCCGAGCCGGAGCGGTGCGACGGACCACGGCATGAGGTCCGCCAGCGGCGGAGCGTCGTCGTGCGTCACGCTGGGCATCGTACGACGGACCCGCCCGGTCTCAGGTGGCGTCCAGCGTGACACTGAACGAGAAACGGTCGCCCCGGTAGTGGATGACCGCCACGTCCAGCACCCGTCCCGCCGGGTCCCGGGTGACGCCCGTGTAGTGCAGGATCGGGCTGAGCAGCGGGACGTTGAGCAGCCGGGCCGTCTCCGGGTCCGCGAGCCGGGCCGCCACCGTGTCCGTGATCCGGCCGATCGCCACCCCCACCACGTCCCGCAGCACCTTCGTCATCGGCAGCCGGGTGAGGTCGTCCGGGTCGATCCGGGCGGCCAGTTCGGGCCGGACCCAGTTGCGGGCGTGGTTGCTCGGCTCGCCCGTCTCCGCGTCCCCGCGCAGCCGGTGGTACGTCGCCACTTCGGTCAGGTCCGGGAACCAGTCGCCGAACCCGGCGGGCACCGGCCCGCTGCCGTGCGCCAGCAGCTCGCCGCGCATCCCCGACTGCTGGGCCACGATCGCGTCCACCGAGCCGAGCAGCCGCACCGGAGCGGCCCGCGCCACGTGCGGCTCGATGAAGGTGCCGCGCCGCCGGTGCCGGGTGATCAGCCCCTCCTCCTCCAACTCCTTCAGCGCCTGCCGCATGGTGAGCACACTGACGCCGTAGTGCCCGGCGAGCCGCTCCTCGGTGGGCAGCCGGAGCGGGTCGTGCGGCGCGCGGCCGAGTATGGAGGCGCGCAGCGACTGCGACACCTGGTACCACAGCGGCAGCTTGCGGTTCAGGACCAGGGAGTCCGGGGCGAAGGCGGTCACGGGTGTCGTCTCAGGGGTCGTCTCAGGTGCAGTCCCGGGTGTCGTTCCGGGTGTCGTTCCGGGTGTCGTCACGGGCGGAAGTGCCGTTCGAGGCCCCGCCACACGTCGTCGTAGCCCTGTTGCAGATGCGGCGCCCCGGCCGCCGCGGGTGTCAGGGTCAGCGGCCACCGCGTCTCGAACATGAACGCCAGCCCGTCGTCGACCTTCTGCGGCCGCAGCTCGGCGGCGCTGGCCCGGTCGAAGGTCTCCCGGTCCGGGCCATGCGCCGACATCATGGTGTGCAGCGAGCCGCCGCCCGGCACGAACCCCCCTTCACCGGCGGACTTCGCGTCGTAGGCGCCCTCGATCAGCCCCATGTACTCGCTCATCACGTTCCGGTGGAAGTACGGCGGCCGGAAGGTGTCCTCGCCCACCAGCCAGCGCGGCACGAAGGCCACGAAGTCGACGCCCGCGAGGCCGGGGGTGTCGGACGGCGAGGTCAGCACCGTGAAGACCGACGGGTCGGGATGGTCGTAGGAGATCGAGCCGAGGGCGTTGAAGCGGCGCAGGTCGTAGACGTACGGGACCAGGTTGCCGTGCCAGGCGACGACGTCCAGCGGGGAGTGGTCGTAGCCGGCCGTCCAGAGGTTGCCGCAGAACTTGTTCACCACCTCCACCCGGCCCTCGACGTCCTCGTAGGCGGCCACCGGGGCGTGGAAGTCCCGGGCGTTCGCCAGGCCGTTGGCGCCGATCGGGCCGAGGTCGGGGAGGCGGAAGGGGGCGCCGTAGTTCTCGCAGACGTAGCCGCGGGCGGTGGCGTCCAGCAGCTGTGCCCGGAAGCGGACCCCGCGCGGGATCAGCGCCACCTGGCCCGGCTCGGCGCCGAGCACCCCGAACTCGGTGCGCAGCAGCAGGCCGCCGCGCTCCGGGACGATCAGCAGCTCGCCGTCGGCGTCGCTGAAGACCCGGTCCATGTCGGCGCTGGCGTGGTAGAGATGCACCGCCATGCCGGTGCGCTGGGCCGCGTCGCCGTTGCCGCCGAGGGTCCACAGGCCGGCCAGGAAGTCGGTGCCGGCCGGCGGCGCGGGCAGCGGGTCCCAGCGCAGCCGGTTGGGATCGGGCACGGACTCGGTGAACGGGGCGGTGCGCAGCGCGCCGTTGTCCGCGCGGGTGAACGCCGGGTGCGCGGCGGAGGGGCGGACGCGATACAGCCACGAGCGCCGGTTGTGCGCCCGCGGTTCGGTGAACGCCGTGCCGCTGAGCTGCTCCGCGTACAGGCCGAGCGGGGCGCGCTGCGGCGAGTTCCGGCCCTCGGGCAGGGCGCCCGGCACGGCCTCGGAGCTGTGTTCGTTGCCGAATCCCGACAGGTAGGACAGTCCCGCCGCGGTCTTTCGCGCGTCCGCGCCCATGGTCGCTCCCTCGCAGGTTCCGGCACGGGACCGGTCCCGTGCCGGGGAACCGATTCCTATGGAGAACCGTAGGATTGCGGTCGCCGGTGCGCAAGAGGGAGTGCCGGAGGTCGGGCCAGAGGTCGTGCCAGTGGTTGTGCCAGTGGTTGTGCCAGAGGTCCGCCCGGTCGCCGGGCTCGGGGGAGAGGATGACCGGAACCCGTCCTCCTGGGGGATTCGGCCGGTCGGACTCGTGTTCTACGCTCGCGGACATGTCGTGGACGCGGAACAGTTTCGCCGCGCTCGCGGTCTGTGTCCTGCTGCTGACCGGATCCGTGAGCTGCGGGACCAGTGGGACGGACGGACCGGACCGGCCGGCGGCGACCGCGTCGGCGGGCCGGCTCCTCGACGCCACCGACGAGGACGGCCGGCGGCTGCGCGAGGTCGGCCGCGAGCACGCCCCGGAGGTCGGCATCGAGGTGCAGCCGGAGGCCGACGGCGACTGGCGGGTACGGCTCACCGTCCGCGGCTTCCGCTTCTCGCCCGCCGGCACCCCGGCCACGGCGGCGCGCGGCCGGGGACTGGCGTACCTCTACGTCGACGGCGAACTCGTCAGCCGGCTGCGCACCCCCGACCACCGCCTCCCCGCCCGCCTCGTCCCGCGCGGTACCCACCACGTCACCGCCCGCCTGTACGCCGACGACGGCACGGTGTGGGCGGTGGACGGCGAACCCGTCGAGAACACGGCGGACATCACGGCGTCGGACCCGGGCGGTGCGGCGGCGGCGGACCCGGCGGCGGACGCGACGGCGGACCTGGGCGGCGTGACGACGGCGGACCCGATGACGGTTCCGGTGGCGGAACCGGCGGCGGACCCGGCCGGCACGGACCCCGGTGCGCCGGACGACGGCGAGCGGGCATCATGAACGGCGTGCCCCCCGCGACCCCGCTCCGCCGCGCTCCCGTCCAGCGGCGCAGTGCCGAACGCCTGACCCGGATTCTCGACGCCTGCGCCGACCTGCTCGACGAGGTCGGCTACGAGGCGTTGAGCACCCGCGCCGTCGCCGAGCGGGCCGGCGTCCCGATCGGCTCGGTGTACCGCTTCTTCGGCAACAAACGGCAGATGGCCGACGCGCTGGCGCAGCGCAACCTGGAACAGTTCGCGCGGCGCGTGACCGAACGGCTGGAGCGGGCCGGCGACGGCGGCTGGCGCACGGCGCTGGACACGGTCCTCGACGAGTACCTCGCGATGAAGCGGACCGCGCCCGGCTTCTCGCTGGTCGACTTCGGCAACCAGATACCGGTCGGCGACCGCCAGGCCGCGCCCAACCACCGCGTCGCCGACCGCCTCACCGACCTGCTGGCCGGCTCGCTCGGCCGCCGCCCCGACGACGATCTGCGGCGGGTCTTCCTGATCGCCGTGGAGACCGCCGACACCCTGGTCCAGCTCGCCTTCCGGGTCGCGCCGGACGGCGACCAGAAGATCATCGACGAGGCGCGGGAGCTGCTGCGGGCCTATCTGGGCCGGGTACTCGACTGACGGTCACCCCGCCGTCACCACGGCACCGGCGTCCCGTCCCAGGAGAAGAACGCGCCGGACGGCCCGTCGTCCGGCAGCAGCGCCAGCCGTACGGCGCCCGCGGCGGCCTCGGCCGGGTCGCCGCCCGCCGCCGCCCGCGCGTTGAGGTCGGTGGCCCGCAGGCCCGGGGCGAGCGCGTTGACCTTCACGCCGTCCGCGGCCAGCGTCTGCGCGTAGAGCACGGTGAGGGCGTTGAGCGCGGCCTTCGACGAGCGGTACGCCGCCGCGCCGCCGCTGCCGGGGGCGAACTGGGGATTCGGGCCGGTGCTCCAGGCCAGCGACGCGGTGCCGCTGGAGACGTTGACGATCCGGGGGTGCGGGGAGCGGCGCAGGACGGGCAGGAAGGCGTTGGTGACCGCGACGACGCCGAACACGTTCGTCTCGTACGTGCGCCGGAACTCGTCGGCGGCGGTCTCCGTCACCGGCGCGAGCGACGGCGAGATGCCCGCGTTGTTGACCAGGACGTCCAGCCGGTCCACCCGCGCCGCGGCCCCGGCGACGCTGTCCGGGTCGGTCACGTCCAAGGCCAGCGGCCGCGCGCCGCCGCCGATCTCCTCGACGGCCCGCCGCCCGCGCCCGGCGTCCCGGGACCCGACGTACACCTCGAACCCCTCGGCGGCGAGCAGCCGGGCGATCTGCTTGCCGATTCCCTTGTTGGCCCCGGTGACCAGTGCTGTGCGATCGTTCATGACACCCACGGTCCCCCGGCGGCGGCCACCCCGCCAGGGACAACCTGTACCAGGCAGCCCGCCTCGGGCACCGGGAGGAGCGCCTCATGGCCCGGCCGGAACTCGCCCGTTTCCTGCGGGACCGCCGCGCGGCCCTGCGCCCGCACGAGCTGGGCCTGCCCGCCGGCGCGCCGCGCCGCACCCCGGGCCTGCGCCGCGAGGAGGTGGCGGAGCTGGCCCACATCTCCGTCGACTACTACGTACGCCTGGAGCAGGCCCGCGGGCCCCGTCCCTCGCCCCGCGTGCTGGACGCACTGGCCGGCGCGCTGCGGCTGACGCCGGCCGAGCGCAGCCATCTGTTCCGGCTGGCCGGCACGGCCGCGCCGCCGCCCGCCACCGGTGCGGTCCGGCGGGTGCGTCCGCAGGTGGCCGCAATGCTGGAGCGGCTGCCCGCCACCGGCGCGATCGTCACCGACGCCGCCTACGACGTCGTGGCCTGGAACCCGCTGGCCCGCGCCCTGCTCGGGGCCGGCCCCGGACGGCGTACGCCGAACCTGGCCCGGCGCCGCTTCCTCGGCGAGCGGCCGGGGTACGAGAGCTCCAGCCGCGAGGAGTTCGGGCGGATCGTGGTGGGGCGGCTGCGCCGGTCCGCCGACCGCTACCCGCACGACCCCCGGCTCGCCGCGCTGCTGGCCGAACTGCGCGCCGGCAGCGCGGAGTTCCGCGAGCTGTGGGAGACCCGTCCGGTACACGCGCCCGGCCACCGCACCAAGACCCTCGACCACCCGGCGGCGGGCCGGCTCCGGCTCAACTGCGACGTCCTCCTCGTCCCGGAGGACGACCAGGAAGTCGTCCTGATCACAGCCGACCCGGGGTCCCCATCGGCCCGGACCCTGGACCGACTGGCCGCGACGGTCACCGGATAGCCGGCGGGCGAAACCGGTTGATCGCCGGCGGTCGGGATCCGGGAGCGGTTGATCGCCGGCGGTCGGGATCCGGGACCGGCTGATCGCGACGGTCACCGGATAGCCGGCGGGCGAAACCGGTTGATCGCTGGCGGTCGGGATCTGGGACTGGCTGATCGTCGGCGGTCGGGGCCCGGGGCCGGTTGATCGCCGTCGCCCGCGGCGCCGGCGCCGTCGCCGGGTGGTCGTCGGCCGGGGTTCGCGGGCCGTTCCCGGTGCCGTTCCCCGTCACCCCCTCCCCGGCATGCGTACCGGTCGGTATGCTCGGGGCCGGTCCCACGCTCCACGTCCGTGCGCCACCGCCGTCGCCTCCCGGAGGACCCCGTGACCCGCACCGCCCTGCGTATCTGCCCCCTGTGCGAGGCCACCTGCGGCCTGACCCTGACCCTGGACGGCACCCGCGTCACCGCCGCCCGCGGTGACCGCGACGACGTCTTCAGCCGCGGCTTCATCTGCCCGAAGGGCGCCTCCTTCGGCGCCCTCGACGCCGACCCGGACCGGCTCCGGGCGCCCCTGGTGCGGCGCGGCGGCGAGCTGCGCGAGGCGAGCTGGGCGGAGGCGTTCGCCGCGGTCGCCGACGGCATCCGGCCACTGCTGGCGCGGTACGGTCCGGCGGCCGTCGGCGTCGTCCTCGGCAACCCCAACGTGCACACCGTGGCCGGCGCCCTCTACCCGTCCCTGCTCATCGGCGCCCTCGGCACCCGCAACGTCTTCACCGCCTCCACGCTCGACCAGATGCCCAAGCACGTCTCCAGCGGCCTGCTCTTCGGCGACGCCAACGCGATCCCGGTGCCCGACCTCGACCGCACCGACCACCTCCTGCTCATCGGCGCCAACCCGGTCGAGTCCAACGGCAGTCTGTGCACCGCCCCCGACTTCCCGGGCCGGCTCAAGGCGCTCAGGGCGCGCGGCGGCACCCTCACCGTCGTCGACCCGCGCCGCACCCGTACCGCGAAGCTCGCCGACCGGCACGTCGCGATCCGCCCCGGCACCGACGCGCTGCTGCTGGCGGCCGTCGCCCAGGTACTGTTCGAGGAGGGGCTGACGGACCTCGGCGCACTCGCCCCCCAGGTCGAGGGCGTCCCCGAACTCCGCGCCGAACTGCGGGACTTCACCCCCGAGGCCGTCGCCCCCGCCTGCGATGTGCCGGCCGGCACGATCCGCGCCCTCGCCCGCGAACTCGCCGCCGCCCCGACCGCCGCCGTCTACGCCCGCATCGGCAGCTGCACGGTGGCCCACGGCACCCTGGCCAGTTGGCTGGTCGACGTTCTCAACGTGCTCACCGGCAACCTCGACCGGCCCGGCGGCGCGCTCTTCCCGCAGGCCGCCACCGCCCCCACGCCGCGCCCCGCCGGACCGGGCCGCGGCTTCGCGCTCGGCCGCTGGCGCTCCCGGGTGAGCGGACACCCGGAGGCCAAGGGCGAACTGCCGCTGGCCGCCCTCGCGGAGGAGATCGACACCGCCACCGCCGTGGAAATCGATACTGCCATCACCACGGCGGCAGACACCGCCACCGCCGCGGGCGGACCGCTGCGCGTACTCGTCGCCGTCGCCGCCAACCCCGTGCTGTCCGCACCCGACGGCGACCGCCTCGACAAGGCCCTGGCCGGACTCGACTTCATGGTCAGCGTCGACCCGTACCTCAACGAGACCTCCCGGCACGCGCACGTCGTCCTGCCGCCGCCCCCGCCCGCGCAGAGCCCGCACCACGACTTCGCCCTGAACACCCTCGCCGTCCGCGACCAGGTCCGCTACACCCGCCCCGCCGTCCCCCTGGAGCCCGGCCGGATGGCCGAGACCGAGATCATGTCCCGGCTGATCCTCGCCGTCACCGGCACCGGCGGGACCGACCCGGCCGCCGTGGACGACCTGGCGATCGCCCAGACCCTCGGCAAGGCGGTCCGGGCACCGCACTCACCGGTGCACGGCCGCGACCCGGGCGAGCTGGCCGCCCGGCTCACCGGCGCGGACGGCCCCGAGCGACGGCTCGACCTCATGCTGCGCCTCGGCCCCTACGGCGACGGGTTCGGCGTACGCCCCGACGGGCTGACCCTGGACAAGCTGCTCGCCCACCCGCACGGCATTGACCTCGGCCCGCTGCGCCCGCGCCTGCCGCAGCCGCTGAAGACCCGCAGCGGCAAGGTCGAACTGCTGCCCGGCCCGATCGCCGCCGACCTGCCCCGGCTGCGGGCGGCGCTGGCCGACCGCCCCGCCGGACTGCTCCTGGTCGGCCGCCGCCACCTGCGCTCCAACAACAGCTGGCTGCACAACATCCCGGCCCTGACCGGCGGTTCCAACCGCTGCACGCTGCACCTCCACCCCGCCGACGCCGGCCGGCTCGGCATCGGCGACGGAACGGCGGTGCGGGTCAAGGGCGCCGGGGGAGAGGTGACCGTGGCCGCCGAGGTCACCGACGCCGTACGGCCAGGTGTGGTGAGCCTGCCGCACGGCTGGGGCCACGACCGCCCCGGCACCCGCCTCAGCCACGCCGCGACCGACCCCGGGGTCAACGTCAACCAGCTCCTCGACGGCCGCCTGCTCGACCCGCTGTCCGGCAACGCGGTCCTCAACGGCGTCCCCGTCGAGCTGACCCCGGCCTTGTGACCCCGGCCTTGTGACCCCGACCTCGTGAGCCCGACCCCCTGACCAGGAGTTTTGCGCTTATTGCTCGCGTGTCAACATCTTGTTAACGCCGTCGCGGGGCACCTAACGTCATCGCACCGCCGGTCCCAGGTGGGATGTTCAAAGGCGAACGTTAGGTACTCAACTCATGCTGACCATCCTCGGCTTCGCCATGATCGCGACCTTCCTGGTCCTGATCATGCTGAAGAAGATGTCGCCGATCGCGGCGCTCGTGCTGATCCCCGCGCTGTTCTGCGTGCTCGTCGGCAAGGGCGCCCACCTCGGTGACTACGTCATCGACGGCGTCTCCAGCCTCGCCCCCACCGCGGCGATGCTGATGTTCGCGATCGTCTACTTCGGCGTGATGATCGACGTCGGACTGTTCGACCCGATCGTCCGGGCCATCCTGCGGTTCTGCAAGGCCGACCCGATGCGGATCGTCGTCGGCACCGCGCTGCTCGCCGCGATCGTCTCCCTGGACGGCGACGGCTCCACCACCTTCATGATCACCGTCTCGGCGATGTACCCGCTGTACAAGCGGCTGAAGATGAGCCTGGTGGTGCTGACCGGCGTGGCCGCGATGGCCAACGGCGTGATGAACACGCTGCCCTGGGGCGGCCCCACCGCCCGCGCCGCCACCGCGCTCAAGGTCGACGCCACCGACATCTTCGTCCCGATGATCCCGGCCCTCGCGGTCGGCCTGCTCTTCGTCCTCGTCCTCGCCTACGTCCTCGGCGTGCGCGAACGCCGCCGGCTCGGCACCCTCACCCTGGACGAGGTGCTGGTGGAGGAGATGGAGAGGGAGAAGGAGACGGTGCTGGTCGGGGCCGGGGCCGGCGGCGTCGCGGAGGCCCGCGGCGGCGGCTCCACCGGGAGCGCCGACGGCTTCCAGGGCCTGGACCCGGACCGCCCCACCCTGCGCCCCAAGCTGTACTGGTTCAACGCGCTGCTCACCGTCGCCCTGCTGACCGCCATGATCATGGAACTGATGCCGATCCCGGTGCTGTTCCTGCTCGGCGCCGCCCTCGCGCTCACCGTCAACTTCCCCCACATGCCCGACCAGAAGGCCCGCATCGCCGCGCACGCCGACAACGTCCTCAACGTCTCCGGCATGGTCTTCGCCGCCGCCGTCTTCACCGGAGTCCTCACCGGCACCGGCATGGTCGACCACATGGCCGACTGGCTGGTCGGCGCCATCCCCGACGCCATGGGCCCGCACATGGCCCTGGTCACCGGCGTCCTCAGCCTGCCGCTCACCTACTTCATGTCCAACGACGGCTTCTACTTCGGCGTGCTGCCGGTCCTCGCCGAGGCCGGCCAGGCGCACGGGGTCTCCACCCTGGAGATCGCCCGCGCCTCCATCGTCGGCCAGCCGCTGCACATGTCCAGCCCGCTGGTCCCCGCCGTCTACGTGCTGGTCGGCATGGCGAAGGTCGAGTTCGGCGACCACACCCGGTTCGTCGTGAAGTGGGCGGCCCTGACCTGCCTGGCCGTCCTCGGGGCGGGCATCCTGTTCGGCATCATCTGAATCGAACGGCCGTATCGGAGGACGTGTTCATGAGGTCCGGTGCGAACCGCCGCTGGCTGCTGCGCCTGGTCATCGCCTTCTCGTTCGCGCAGGCGGCGGTGTCGATGGCCCGGCCCGCCGTCTCGTACCGGGCGCTGGCGCTCGGCGCGGACGAGCGGGCGGTCGGGGTGATCGCCGGTGTGTACGCGCTGCTGCCGCTGTTCGCGGCCGTGCCGCTGGGCCGCCGGACCGACCACGGCCGCTGCGCCCCGCTGCTGCCGGTCGGGGTGGTCCTGATCTCCGGCGGCTGCGCGCTCAGCGGCGCCGCCGGGTCGCTGGGGACGATGGCGCTGTGGAGCGGCGTCATGGGCCTCGGCCACCTGTGCTTCGTGATCGGCGCCCAGTCGCTGGTGGCCCGCCAGTCCGCGCCGCACGAACAGGACCGCAACTTCGGCCACTTCACCATCGGCGCCTCACTGGGCCAGCTCATCGGCCCGATCGCGGCCGGCGCGGTGGTCGACGGCTCCGACATGGCGCACAGCAGCGCGGTGGCCCTGGTGGCGGCGGGCGCGGGCGGCGCGGTCGCGCTGACCTCGCTGTGGCGCACAGAGCACCGTACGGCCGTCAAGGCGTCCGCCGCCGCGCCGGGCGCCCGGGTCCCGGTGAGCCGCATCCTGCGCGCCCGGGGCGTGCCCGCGGGCATGCTGATCAGCCTGTCCGTGCTGTCCGCGACCGACATCCTCACCGCGTATCTCCCGGTGGTCGGCGAACACCGGGGCATCGCGCCCTCGGTGGTCGGCGTGCTGCTCAGCCTGCGGGCGGCGGCCACCATCGCCTGCCGGCTGGTGCTGACGCCGCTGCTGCGGCTGCTGGGCCGCACCGCGCTGCTCACCGTCACCTGTCTGCTCGCCGCCCTGCTCTGCGCGGGCGTCGCGCTGCCGCTGCCGGTGTGGGCGCTCGGCCTGGTCCTGGCCGTCCTCGGCTTCTGCCTGGGCGTCGGCCAGCCGCTGTCCATGACGACGGTGGTCCAGGCGGCCCCCGCCGAGGCCCGCTCCACCGCCCTCGCCCTGCGGCTGACCGGCAACCGCCTCGGCCAGGTCGCCGCCCCCGCCGCGGCGGGCCTGATCGCGGGCGTCGCGGGCGTCGCCGCGCCCTTCGTCATGCTGGGCGCCCTGTTGCTGCTCTCGTCGGGCGTGGCGATACGTGCCCCACGCCCGGCGGCCCCGACGGACGAACACCGCACTGCCCGCCGAAGCCGCTCGGTGACCCGCTGACCCGCTGAACCGGGGGCCGCACACCCGCCCCCCCCGGAACGAAAACATCCGCTTTCTCACTATCCGGACGCCCCCTCCCAATCCCGCCCGACACCTTCCCCACCCACCCGCATTCCATTAAATTCCCGTGCCCCACCCGCACCACCGCTCAGTGAGCCCCGGGGGCACCCCAGATGACCCGCGCCATCTCCCTGCACGACGTCAGCAAGACCTACACCCGAGGCGTCCGCGTCGTGGACCACCTCTCCCTGGACATCGCGCCCGGCGAGTTCCTCGTCCTGCTCGGCCCCTCCGGCTGCGGCAAGTCCACCGTGCTGCGCATGATCGCCGGCCTGGAGGAGATCAGCGACGGCCAGCTGCTGCTGGACGGCGAGTACGCCAACGACCTGCTCCCCGCCGAGCGCCGGATGGCGATGGTCTTCCAGAACTTCGCCCTCTACCCGAACATGACCACCCGGGGGAACATCGGCTTCCCGCTCCGCGTCGAGAACCCCCAGGCCGACCACCGCCCCCAGGTGGACGCCACCGCCCGCCTGCTCGGCATCGAGGACCTGCTCGACCGCTTCCCCGCCCAGCTCTCCGGCGGGGAGCGGCAGCGGGTGGCGATGGGCCGGGCCATCTCCCGGCACCCCTCCGCCTTCCTGATGGACGAGCCGCTGTCCAACCTCGACGCCAAACTCCGCAACCACCTGCGCGCCGAGATCACCCGGCTCACCCGCCAGTTGGGCGTCACCACGGTCTACGTCACCCACGACCAGTCCGAGGCCATGTCGCTCGGCGACCGGGTCGCCGTGCTGCGCGGCGGGGTCCTCCAGCAGGTCGACACCCCCCGCCGGGTCTACGCCCTGCCGTCCAACGTCTTCGTCGCCGCCTTCATCGGCACCCCCCGCATCAACCTGCTGCGCGGCCTGGTGCGCGCCCCGCTGGACGGGGCGATGACCATCAGCCTGGGCAAGCAGTACCTCCGGCTGCCCGAACCGCTCACCCGGGACCACCAGTTGCTCCGCGTCCAGCAGGGCCGCGAGATCATCGTCGGCCTGCGTTCGGAGGCCGTCCGGATCGCGCAGCCGGCGGCGGCCCGTCCCGGCGAGGTCCTCCTCACCGGCCTGGTGGAACACGTCGAGTTCCAGGGCCACGAGGCCCTCGTCCACCTCGACACCGGCTCCCGACCCGCCCTCGTACCGGAGCTGGAGGCGCCACGGCCCGCCCGACCGGCCCGGCGCCGGCGCCGCGAGGGCTCGGTCCTGGACCGGCTGCGGGACCGCGCGGGCACCCTGCGGGCCGGACCGGTGGTGCTCCTTGACGACCAGCCGGACGACACCGGCCCGCCGCCCCCCGAGGGCCGGCTCCCCGGCGACCTGATCGTCCGCACCACCCCCGACATCGACCTCCGCCACGGCATGCAGCTCCCGCTCCTCGTCGACCTCGCCCACCTGTTCGTCTTCGACCAGCACGGCGAGCGGATCTGCCCGGCCCCGGCGCGGCTGCCCGACCTGGAGGAGTGAGACCCGGTAGACGAAGGGCCATGAACCGCACCCGGGGCCGTACCGCCCTCGCCACCGCCGCGCTCCTGCTGACCGTCGCCGCGCCCGCCGCGTACGGCACCTTCGACGGCGGGGACACCGCGCCCGCCGCCCGCCACGGCGGGGACACCGCGCCCGCCGCCCGCCACGGCGGGGACACCGCGCCCGCCGCCCGCCACGGCGGGGACACCGCCCCCGCGGCCTCCCCGGCGCCGGCCCGCGGCACCCCGTACGTGCAGACCCAGCTCTTCTTCGGCACCGCCCGCCCCGACGGCGGGCCGGCCGTCACCGAGCGGCAGTTCATGGCCTTCGTCGACGCCGAGGTCACCCCGGGCTTCCCCGCCGGGCTGACCGTGCGGCGCGGCCACGGGCAGTGGCGGGACGCCACCGGCACCGTCGAGAAGGAGCGGTCCTACGAGCTGATCCTGCTGTACCCGGTGGCCGCCGCGCGGACGAGCGACCGCCGGATCGAGGAGATCCGCCGGGTTTACGAGAAGACCTTCGGGCAGGAGTCCGTGGGCCGGGTCGATCTGCGCGGCGACGCCGACTTCTGAGGTTCCGCCCGGCGGTCGCCCCGACCCGGTCCCGGGCAGGGTGAGCCGTGCCATGACAGCGGCCCCTGGTGCCAGAAAACTAACGGCGCTAGTTTGGGGCGCGGACGACGGAGACCGCCCGCCCGGAAGGAACGCGAACGCGATGAAGGCACAAGACGGCATGTACCTCGACGGAGCCTGGCGACCCGCCGCGAGCCGGGACACGATCGCGGTGGTGAACCCGGCCGACGAGCAGGTGATCGGCCGGGTCCCGGCCGGGGACGCGCAGGACGTCGACACCGCCGTGCGGGCCGCCCGCGCCGCCCTGCCGGGCTGGGCCGCCACCCCGCCGGCCGAGCGGGGCGCCCGGCTGGCCGCCCTGCGGGACGTCCTGGTGGCCCGCAAGGACGAGATCGCCGAGACGGTCACCGCGGAGCTGGGCGCGCCGCTGAAGTTCTCCCAGGCCGTGCACGCCGGCGCCCCGATCGCGGTGGCCGGCTCCTACGCCGAGCTGGCCACGACGTACCCCTTCGAGGAGAAGGTCGGCAACTCCACCGTCTACCAGGAGCCGGTCGGCGTGGTCGGCGCCATCACCCCCTGGAACTACCCGCTGCACCAGATCGTCGCCAAGGTCGCCCCGGCGCTCGCCGCGGGCTGCACGGTCGTCCTCAAGCCCGCCGAGGACACCCCGCTGGTGGCCCAGCTGTTCGCCGAGGCGGTGCACGAGGCCGGCGTCCCGGCCGGCGTCTTCAACCTGGTCACCGGCCTCGGCCCGGTCGCCGGCCAGGCGCTCGCCGAGCACCCCGGCGTCGACCTGGTCTCCTTCACCGGCTCCACCGCGGTGGGCCGCCGGATCGGCGCCACGGCCGGCGCCGCCGTCAAACGGGTCGCCCTCGAACTCGGCGGCAAGTCCGCCAACGTCATCCTGCCCAGCGCCGACCTGGCCAAGGCGGTCAACGTCGGCGTCGCCAACGTGATGTCCAACTCCGGCCAGACGTGCAGCGCCTGGACCCGGATGCTGGTCCACCGCGACCAGTACGACGAGGCCGTCGAACTCGCCGCGACGGCCGCCGCCAAGTACGGCGACCGGATCGGCCCGGTCGTCAACGACGGGCAGCGCCAGCGGGTGCGCGGCTACATCGAGAAGGGCGTCGCCGAGGGCGCCCGGCTGGTGGCCGGCGGCCCCGACGCCCCGCACGAGCGCGGCTACTACGTCCGGCCCACCGTCTTCGCCGACGTCACCGCGGACATGACCGTCGCCCAGGAGGAGATCTTCGGCCCGGTCCTGACGATCCTGCGCTACGAGGACGAGGACGACGCCCTGCGGATCGCCAACGGCACCGTCTACGGGTTGGCCGGCGCCGTCTGGGCCGGGGACGAGGAGGAGGCGGTCGCCTTCGCCCGCCGGATGGAGACCGGGCAGGTCGACATCAACGGCGGCCGGTTCAACCCGCTCGCCCCGTTCGGCGGGTACAAGCAGTCCGGCGTGGGCCGCGAGCTGGGCCGGCACGGCCTCACCGAGTACCTCCAGACCAAGTCCCTCCAGTTCTAACCCCAGTAACAGGAGAGTTGCTTCCGTCATGGCTGTCCGCGCCGCCGTCGTCCCCGCCATCGGCTCCCCGCTGGAGATAACCGAGATCGACCTGCCCGACCCCGGGCCCGGCCAGGTCCGGGTGCGGCTCACCGCCGCCGGGGTCTGCCACTCCGACCTGTCGCTGTCCAACGGCACCATGCGGGTGCCGCTGCCCGCCGTCCTCGGCCACGAGGGCGCCGGCACCGTCGTCTCCGTCGGCGAGGGCGTCGAGGGCCTCGCCCCCGGCGCCGCCGTCGTCCTCAACTGGGCGCCGTCCTGCGGCACCTGCCACGCCTGCTCGCTCGGCGAGGTCTGGCTGTGCGCGAACGCCCTGTCCGGCGCCGCGCGCACGCACGCCCACCGCGCCGACGACGGCACCGCACTGCACCCCGGGCTGAACGTCGCCGCGTTCGCCGAGGAGACGGTCGTCGACGCGTCCTGCGTACTGCCCGCCCCGGACGGCGTCCCGCTCGCCGACGCCGCCCTGCTCGGCTGCGCCGTCCTCACCGGCTACGGCGCCGTGCACCACTCGGCGCGGGTGCGCGAGGGCGAGACGGTCGCCGTCTTCGGCGTCGGCGGCGTGGGCCTCGCCGCCCTCCAGGCGGCCCGTATCGCCGGCGCCGCGAAGATCGTCGCGGTCGACGTCTCCCCGGCCAAGGAGGAACTGGCCCGCGCGGCCGGCGCCACCGACTACGTCGTCGCCTCCGACACCACCGCCCGGGAGATCCGCGCGCTCACCGCCAAGCAGGGCGTGGACGTCGCCGTGGAGTGCGTGGGCCGCGCGGTCACCATCCGCGTCGCCTGGGAGTCCACCCGGCGCGGCGGCCGCACCACGGTCGTCGGCATCGGCGGCAAGGACCAGCAGGTCACCTTCAACGCCCTGGAGATCTTCCACTGGGGCCGCACCCTCACCGGCTGCGTCTACGGCAACAGCGACCCGGCCCGCGACCTCCCGGTCCTCGCCGACCACGTCCGGGCCGGCCGCCTGGACCTCGCCGCCCTGGTGACCGAACGCATCGCCCTGGACGGCATCCCGGCCGCCTTCGACAACATGCTGGCGGGCAAGGGCGGACGCGCGCTGGTCGTCTTCTAGCCCACGCGGCGCACCGGGTCACTTGGCGCACCGGGTCGCTTGGTTCATCGGGTCGCTTGGTTCATCGGGTCACCCGGTTCATCGGGTCACCCGGCTCATCGGGTCACCCGGCTCACCGGGTCACCCGGCACACCGGGTTACCTGGTTCACCCGGCTCACTGGTTCACTCGGCTCACTGGTTTACCCGGCTCACCGGGTCACCCGGCTCAACGCCGGGCCCGCGAGGCGCGCTCCGGCCGCCGCTTCGCCCCGTCCCGGGCAGCGGCGGCCGCCCGGACCCGCGCCCGGGACCGCGACACCGCCACCCCCGCCAGACACAGCACCCCGCCCACCAGCGTGAGCGGACCCGGCACCTCGTCCAGCGCCAGCCACGACATCAGCACGACCAGCGCGGGCACCGCGTACGTGGTCGCGCCCATCCGGCTCGCGGTCGTCCGGGCCAGCGCGTACGCCCACGTCGTGAAGGCCAGCGCGGTCGGGAAGACCCCCAGGTACACCATGTTCAGGGTCGCCGACAGGGGCGCGTCGGCCGCCTGCCGCACCAGCTGCCCCGCGAACGGCAGACAGACCACGGCCCCGACCAGGCAGCCCCACGTCGTCACCTGGAGCGCGCTCGCCCGGCCCAGGGCCGGCTTCTGGGCGACGACCCCGGCGGCGTAGGCCACGGCGGCCAGCAGACACAGCACCACCCCGAGCACCGAGGCACCGCCCTCGCCCGACATCGACAGCCCCACGGTCACCGCGCCGGCGAACGACACCGCCATCCCGGCCAGCAGCCGGGGCGGCATGACGTCCCCGAGCAGCCGGGCGCCGAGCAGCGCGATGAGGATCGGCCCGACGTTCACGACCAGCGCGGCGGTACCGGCGTCCACCTGCTGTTCGCCCCAGTTGAGGGCGACCATGTAGAAGCCGAACCAGAGCACGCCCGATATCGCGATGCCGCGCCAGGCCGACCGGGGCGGCAGCCCTTCCCGCCGCACCAGACAGATCAGGCCCAGCACCAGGGCCCCGGACAGCAGCCGGCCGAGCGCCAGCGCGCCCGGCGCGTAGGCGTCGCCCGCACTGCGGATGGAGACGAAGGCGGAGGCCCACAGCACGACGGTGACGGCGGCGGCCCCGGCCGCGAGCAACCGCGGGCGGCCGGACAGCGCGGGGACGGGGGCGGGAGAGGGGGACATCATGCTCCAGAGGCTAGGGAGAACAGGGCAGGGAAAGCTCGCGGTTTTCGGACCGGGCGGCGCGGACCGCCCGGACGGGTTTCAGGCGGGGCGGCGCGGCGCGGACCGCCCGTACACCTGCCGGCCCGGCCCGGCCCGCCGCTCAGCGCAACGCGTCCGGCGCCACGCCCAGCAGCTCCGACAGCGCCCGTTCGCCCGCCGCCGTCACCTTCACCGCCCGCCCGCTGCCGATCCGCACGCACCAGCCCGCGGCCAGGGCGTGCCGACACAGCGCCGCGCCCGCCACCCCGGCGAGGTGGGGACGGCGTTCGGTCCAGTCGAGGCAGGCTCGGGCCAGTGGCCGGCGCCCGGTGCGGACGAGCGCGATGCCGGTCGTGCCGAACCAGGCCGGCCCCGCGTCCGTGAGCGCGAACCCGGTGTCCTGCCGCAGCAGCCCCCGGGCGGTCAGCGCGTCGGTCACCGCGATCCCGAGCCGCCCGGCGAGATGGTCGTAACAGGTCCGCCCCCGGGCCATCGCCGACCCGGCGCCCGCCGCGGCCAGCGAACGCGGCCGCCGCGCCACCGCCTCCGGCGCCACCTGCGCGGCCAGGTCCTCCACGAGCTGCGCCACCCGGTCGTCGGCCAGCCGCAGGTACCGGTGCCGCCCCTGCCGCTCCTCGGCCAGCAGACCGCCCGCGACCAGCTTGCCCAGGTGCTCGCTGGCCGTCGACGGCGCGACCCCCGCGTGCCGGGCCAGCTCACCGGCGGTCCACGCCCGCCCGTCGAGCGCGCCAGCAGTCCCCCACGCTCGGCTTCGCTCGCGCGGGGGCGCCCCCACCGGCCCGGGTCTCGTCGGCGATCAGCCCGGCCAGCCGCGCGAGCCCGACCGCCCCGGGGTCCTTGGTGGTCATGCCACCAGCATGCGGCACCCACGGTTCGGCGGACGCCGAAGGGTCCGGGCGGACCGCAGCCGCGGCGGCCACCGCGGCGAAAACGGAAACAAATCGACTTACCTATGTATTGAGGGAGGAAGAGATGTGAATGTGACAGAGACGACACGACGCCACACACGGCAACAACGGGAGCAGGAATGGCACACACGGACATACGCCACCGCAACAACGTCACGGTGACCGGCGACCCGGACGGGCCGGTGGTGATGCTGGCGCACGGCTTCGGCTGCGACCAGCACATGTGGCGGCTGATCGTGCCCCGGCTGGCCGAGCACCACCGGGTGGTCCTGTTCGACTACGTCGGCTCGGGCCGCTCCGACCCGGCCGCCTGGGACGCCCGGCGCTACGCCGCCCCGGAGGGCTACGCGCAGGACGTCGTCGACATCCTGGCGGCGCTGGACCTGCGGGACGTGGCGTTCGTCGGGCACTCGGTGAGCGCGATGGCCGGCGTACTGGCCGCCCGCGCCGCGCCGGACCGCATCTCCTCCCTGGCGCTGGTCACCCCCTCCCCGCGCTATCTCGACGACGACGGCTACCGGGGCGGCTTCAGCCGGACCGACATCCAGGAACTGCTGGCCTCGCTGGACTCCAACTACCTCGGCTGGTCGTCCGCGATGGCCCCGGTCGTCATGGGCAACCCGGACCGCCCGGAGCTGGGCCAGGAGCTGACCGACAGTTTCTGCGCGACCGACCCGGCGATGGCCCGTGTGTTCGCCCGGACCACGTTCCTCTCGGACAACCGGGGGGACCTGGAAGGGGTGAAGGTACCCACGCTGGTGCTGGAGTGCGCCGAGGACGTCATCGCCCCCCGGGGCGTCGGCGCGTTCGTGCACGCCCGGATTCCCGGCTCCCGGCTGGTCACCCTGGCCGCCACCGGACACTGCCCGCAGCTCAGCGCCCCCGAGGCCACCGCCGACGCCCTGCTCGACTTCCTGGACCGCACGCATGACGCCCCACCCGACACCCGCCATGACGCCCGGCACGGCACCTGACCCCGCCGGGGCGGCCGACAGCGCCGAGGAACTCTACGAGTCGGCCCCCTGCGGTTTCCTGTCGACCACCCCGGACGGCACCATCACCAAGATCAACGCGACCCTGCTGCGCTGGCTCGGCAGACGGCGCGCGGAGGTGGTGGGCCGGACGCGCTTCGTCGACCTGCTCACCGTCGGCGGCAAGCTCTATTACGAGACCCACTTCGCGCCCCTGCTGAGCATGCGCGGCGAGATCGGCGGCATCGCGCTGGAGCTGACCACCGCGACCGGCGGCAGACTGCCGGTGCTGGTCTCGGCCACCGTCAAGCGGAACGCGGCCGGCCAGCCGATACTGATCCGCACCACCGTCTTCGACGCCGCCGACCGGCGGAGCTACGAGGAGGAACTGCTGCGCCGCAGCGCGGTGGCCGACGAGGCCCGGGCCCAGGCCGAGGCCGCCCTGCGGCTGGCGCAGGAGGCCCGGACCCGCTCCGAGGCGGACCGGGCCCGGCTGACCGACGCCCTCACCGTGCTCCAGCAGGCGCTGCTGCCCGCCGAGCTGCCCACCGTGCCCGGCCTGGACGTCGCCTCGTACTACTACACCGCCTCGCCCGACCGGCTCGGCGGCGACTTCTACGACCTGTTCGCCCTGGACGCGCGGCGCTGGGCGTTCTTCCTCGGCGACGTGAGCGGCAAGGGCCCCAGGGCCGCCACCGTCACCTCCCTCACCCGGTACACGCTGCGCGCGGCCGTCTCCCACGACGCCGATCCCGTCGCCGCCCTGACCACGCTCAACGCCGTTCTGCACGACCGCTACGGCACGGAGGCCGACCCCCGCCACTGCACCGCCGTCGTCGGTGTCGCCGAACCCGACCCGGAGCGGGGCCGCACCACGGTCAAGCTCGCCTCCGGCGGCCATCCGCCGGCCCTGCTGCTGCGGGCCGGCGCGGGCGCCGACTACCTGACCACGCCCGGCGGCATGCTGGTCGGCGCCTTCCCCGACGCCGTCTTCACCCCCGCCGAGGCCGTCCTGTACCCCGGCGACAGCCTGCTGCTCTACACCGACGGCCTGACCGAGGCCCGCATCGACCCGCTGCGCCGGGTCCTGTACGGCGACGAGCGGCTGCGGGACTTCGTCGCCGGGCAGGCGTCGACGGCACCGGACGACCTGGTCGCCGCGGTCGCCGCGCTGCTGGAGAAGATCGGCGACGGCGTCGACGACGACACCGCCCTGCTCGCCCTGGGCACCCCGCCGAGGGGCGCCTAGAGAGCCCTCGCGACCTGCTCGTACTGCTGCGCCAGGCCGTCCAGCAGCGCGGCCAGCCCCGTCTCGAAGGCCCGCTCGTCGATCTTCTCCTGCTGCTCGGCGAGCCGGTGGGCCTGCTGGAGGTGCGGGTAGTCGGCGGGGTCGTAGGCGCCCGGCTCGTCGGGAAAGCCCCCGGCGAACGATCCCAGCACCGAACCCATCACGAAGTACCGCATCAGCGCGCCGATGGAGGTGGCCTGGGCCGGCGGCCAGCCGGCCTCGACCATCGCCCCGTAGACGGCGTCCGCCAGGCGCAGCGCGGACGGGCGGCGGCCGGGGCCGTGGGCGAGCACCGGGACGATGTTGGGGTGGTCGCGCAGGGCCGCCCGGTAGGAGACGGCCCAGTCGTGCAGCGCCGTGCGCCAGGGCCGGCCGTCCTCGAACATCGACAGGTCGACCTGGCCGCTCACCGAGTCGGCGACCGCCTCCAGGATCTCGTCCTTGGTGCGGAAGTGGTTGTACAGCGAGGGCCCGCTGACGCCCAGCTCGGCGGCGAGCCGGCGGGTGGAGACGGCCGCGAGGCCCTCCGCGTCCACCAGCGCACGGGCCGCCGTGACGATCCGGTCGGTGCTGAGCAGGGGCTTGCGCGGTCGGGCCATGGCGCACATAGTAGGGCTGCGACTAGAAACTAGCAGTGCTAATTTAAGCGCTGGACGGCGTTGGACTACCTGTGAGGTGCGCGGCATGAACCTGGAGCTCAGCGAGGAGCAGACCGCTGTCCGGCAGCTGGCCCGGGACTTCGTCGAGCGCGAGATCGCCCCGCACGTGGTCGCCTGGGACCGCGCCGAGGAAGTGGACCGCGCGATCGTCAAGAAGCTCGGCGAAGTCGGCTTCCTTGGTCTGACCATCGACGAGGAGTACGGCGGCAGCGGCGGCGACCACCTCGCGTACTGCCTGGTCACCGAGGAACTGGGGCGCGGCGACTCCTCGGTGCGCGGCATCGTCTCGGTCTCCCTCGGCCTGGTCGCCAAGACCGTCGCCGCCTGGGGGAACGAGGAGCAGAAGCGCCGCTGGCTGCCCGGCCTGACCTCCGGCGAGTACGTCGGCTGCTTCGGCCTGACCGAGCCCGGTACCGGATCGGACGCCGGGAACCTCACCACCCGCGCGGCGCGCGACGGCGACGGCGACTACGTGATCAACGGCACCAAGATGTTCATCACCAACGGCACCTGGGCCGACGTCGTGCTGCTCTTCGCCCGCTCCACGGACGCCCCCGGCCACAAGGGCGTCTCCGCCTTCCTGGTGCCCACCGACACGCCCGGCCTGACCCGCCGCACCATCCACGGCAAGCTCGGCCTGCGCGGCCAGGCCACCGCCGAACTGGTCCTTGAGGACGTCCGGGTGCCCGCCGCCGCCATGCTCGGGCCCGAGGGCAAGGGCTTCGCGGTCGCCATGTCGGCGCTGGCCAAGGGCCGGATGTCGGTCGCGGCCGGCTGCGTCGGCATAGCCCAGGCCGCGCTGGACGCGGCCGTGCGGTACGCGGGCGAGCGCGAACAGTTCGGCAAGACCATCGCCCACCACCAGCTGGTCCAGGAACTGATCAGCGACATCGCCGTCGACGTGGACGCCGCCCGGCTGCTGACCTGGCGGGTCGCCGACCTGATCGACCGGGGGCAGCCCTTCACCACCGAGTCCTCCAAGGCCAAGCTGTTCGCCTCCGAGGCCGCGGTGCGCGCCGCGAACAACGCGCTCCAGGTCTTCGGCGGCTACGGCTACATCGACGAGTACCCGGCGGGCAAGCTGCTGCGCGACGCCCGCGTGATGACCCTCTACGAGGGCACCAGCCAGATCCAGAAGCTGGTCATCGGCCGGGCGCTCACCGGGGTGTCCGCGTTCTGAGTACCCGGTCTGAGTAGTCCGGCGGATGTGGTCGCGGCCGCCTCCGCCGACCCTTGTCCCCATGAGTGACACACCGGTCAAGCAGCAGAGCACCGCCGCCTTCTACGGGCAGGCCGTCGCGTCCTTCGCGGTCGCCATCGTCGCCACCGCCATCGGCATCTTCAACCTGGACGCGGACGCCTGGGTGCGCGCCTTCCTGGGCATCGCCGTCCTGTACCTCGTCACCTCCTGCTTCACCCTCGCCAAGATCATCCGAGACCGGCAGGAGGCCGGGCAGATCGTGAGCCGCGTCGACCAGGCGCGGGTGGAACAGCTGCTCGCCGCGCACGACCCCTTCCAGAAGCTGTGAGCCGACAGGCGCTCTAAGCGACCGCTCAGCTTCGGCGGTATGGTGGAGCTGCTGTCACCGAGAGGGGCGTAAAAGGCGATGAGTACGGCGGAGGAGACCAGGGGCGGCGACACCGAACCCTGGAGCGAGGTCACCCCCGACGCGGCCCGGCGGCTGCTGGTCGCCGCCGTGGAGGCCTTCGCCGAGCGCGGCTACCACGCCACGACCACCCGGGACATCGCGGGGCGGGCCGGCATGAGCCCGGCCGCGCTCTACATTCACTACAAGACCAAGGAAGAGCTGCTCCACCGCATCAGCCGGATCGGCCACGACCGGGCGCTGGACATCCTGCGCACGGCGGCTCGCGGCGAGGGCAGCGCCACGGCGCGGCTGGCCGACGCCGTCAGCTCCTTCGTCGGCTGGCACGCGGGCCGGCGCACCACCGCGCGGGTGGTCCAGTACGAACTGGACGCGCTCGGTCCGGACGCCCGCGCGGAGATCGTCGCGCTGCGCCGCCAGTGCGACACCGAGGTGCGCGGCATCATCGAGGACGGCGTGGCCACCGGCGAGTTCGAGGTGGCCGACCTCAAGGGCACGACGCTGGCCGTGCTCTCGCTCTGCATCGACGTGGCCCGCTGGTTCAGCGTCGACGGCGCCCGGACGCCCGACGAGGTCGGCGCGCTCTACGCCGACCTCGTGCTGCGGATGGTCGGGGCCGGTCAGAGGTAGTAGCGGGAGACCGACTCCGCGACGCACACCGGCTTGTCGCCGCCCTCGCGCTCCACGGTGAAGGCGACGCTCACCTGGACACCGCCGGTGACGTCCTCGACATTGGTGACCGTGGCGGTGGCGCGCACCCGCGAGCCGACCGGCACGGGGGCGGGGAAACGGACCTTGTTGGTGCCGTAGTTGACGCCCATCTTCACGCCCTCGACGGCGAGCAGCTGCGGCCCGAACAGGGGCAGCAGCGACAGGGTCAGATAGCCGTGCGCGATGGTGGTGCCGAACGGTCCGGCGGCGGCCTTCGCCGGGTCCACGTGGATCCACTGGTGGTCGCCGGTCGCCTCCGCGAACAGGTCGATCCGCTTCTGGTCGATCTCCAGCCAGTCGGTGTACCCCAGTCGCTGGCCCACCGCCGCCTTCAGGTCGTCGGCGGAGGTGAAGATCCTCGGCTCTGCCATGTCCCGGCCTCTCCCATAGGTCATCTCTAAGCAACTGCTTAGCATGGTCGGCCGTGCGGTCCCTGTCAACGGACCCGGACCGGACGGGTGAGGGGGTGGGTAGGCTCCGCGGAGTGCCCCAGATCCCAGAGAAGATCCACGAGCTCACGGTCGGCCAGCTCGCCGCCCGCAGCGGCGCCGCCGTCTCCGCCCTGCACTTCTACGAGGCCAAGGGCCTGATCCGCAGTCGCCGCACCTCGGGCAACCAGCGCCGCTACGGCCGCGACACGCTGCGCCGGGTCGCCTTCATCCGGGCCGCCCAACGGGTCGGCATCCCGCTCGCCACGATCCGCGAGGCGCTCGCCGAACTGCCCGAGGAACGCACACCCACCCGGGACGACTGGGCCCGCCTCTCCGAGGCGTGGCGCACCGAGTTGGACGAACGCATCAAGCAGCTCAACCGGCTCCGCGACCACCTCACCGACTGCATCGGCTGCGGCTGCCTGTCCCTGGCCACCTGCGTCCTGTCCAACCCCGACGACGTCTTCGGCGAAAGCCGCGCCGGCTCACGCCTGATGGTGGAACGGGGCGGGCGAAGCGGGGCCTAAAGGCTGAAGCGGGGCCTAAGGCTGAAGCGGGGCCTAAAAGGCTTCTGACGGAGCTCCTGGGCGCCGCACCCGCGCCGCGTGCCACAGTTCCGTGCCCGCGGCGACCAACTCGGCGTTGGAGGAGGCCCGTCGGCCGTCCGGCAGGAACAGTGTGTCCTCCAGGCCGATCCGGGTGGCGAGGCCGAGCCGTCCGGCCAGCCGCAGCACCGGCCAGGCGCCGCCGTCCTCGCCGTGCAGCAGCACCGGGCGGCCGTGCGCCGAGCCGAGGTCCGCCAACAGGGCCCGCGCCGTCGCGGGCGCGGTCGCCGGGTCGGGGTCGGTGACCTCGGCGAGAACGCGCAGCACCCGCGGGCCGAGGGGCGAGCGCGCGAACCGGGCGGCGCCGTCCGTCCCCGACCAGATGCCCGCCTCCACGCCGACGCCCCGGTCGAGGAGCGCGGCGGCGACCTGCTCGGCGCCCGGCTCGTGCCAGTTGACAGAGGCGTGATCGGGCAGCACGGTCCAGCTCCGTACCCGCCCCACCCGTTGCGTCGCCTCGGGTTCCGCCCAGGCGCCCGTGGTCACGCCGACCGGCACGGACGCCGGCACCCGGGCCCGCACCGCCGCCAGTGTCACCGCCAGCACCCGGGGCGACAAGGTGTCCTGCCCGCACGGCGTCTTCGGATGCAGATGAACATCCACCGCCCCAGCCACCACGGCCCCGACAGCAGCCCCAGCCAACGCCTCAACCGACAACGGCACCACACCCCCGTCCCCGGCCCCCCGAACCCCGTTCAGACAGACCTGCACCACACCTCGCCGCCCGGCGTGACGCGCCCCCTGGGGGCGCGGGGAACTGCGCGAACAACCACCCACCACCCGCAGCCGACCGACAACAATCAGCCCCCACGCCCCACCGAACCCACCGAACCCACCGCACTCACAGAACTCACAGAACTCACAGAACTCACAGAACTCACAGAACTCACCGCACCGAACCTCCGCACCACCCCCGCCACCCCACCCCTACACCGACACCAGCAACCGCCCCCGGCCAATCGCGGCCAGCGCCTCCGGTGTCAGCACCGGCCGCGGCACCAGAATCCCGCAGTCCACGCAGACCGGCCCGGCCGACGGCTCATGGTCCAGCTCGTACCTCCAGACCAGCCGCTCACCCTCGCACACCGGGCACGACACCCCCGGCTCCCGCTCCAGCGCGGCGATCAGCCGGCGCAGTACCTCGGCCAGCGGCCCACGGGGATGCACCGCCGGGTCGTCGCACCACGCCACACCGAACCCGCCCCAGGTCAGCCGGTGCCAGTCGTCCACGCTGCCCGGCCGGCGCAGCCCGTCGTGCTTCTCCTTGCGGCGCCGCTCGGCGAACCCCACCTCGTAGGCGAGCCACACCGACCGCGCCTGTTCCAGCTCCTCCAGCGCGGCCACCAGCCGCGCCGGGTCGGGGGACCTGTCCTCCGGTCCGAACCCCCAGTGGGAGCACAGATGGTCCCAGGTCGCCCTGTGTCCGTAAGGGGCGAACCGCTCAAGGCACTTGCGCAGCGAGTAGCGCCGCAGCGCCAGGTCGGACCGCGGATCGCGGACCTGTCTCGCCAGACTCCGGAAACCGGCCATCGCCCTGCACCTCCGTCACACCTGCACCTGTATTCCGGTCACTTCGGCGTCGTCGTACGGACGTCGCCGAATAGACGTATCGACAGGCGATTCGGCTCCATCCGATGTCCGATGGCCCCCATGAACCGGCCGAACCGCCTCCCGAGTCGACTCCTGTGACCTGTGTGTCCGCTGTGCCGTCGCTGAAAAGTGACGCATGTTCATCTTCATTCCCGGGGATACCGCCGGTAACATCCGGCGCGTCCCCGTCGGGAGGAGCTGCCCCATGTCACGGCGCACCCCACGCACGGCCCTAGACAGACTGAGAACTCCCCGCGGAATCCACGGGTTCCTGAAGGGCGCATCCCTATGCGCCCTCATTGCCGGTCTTTTGTCACCGCTTTCCCCAGCCGTTGCGGTCCAGGCCGCCCCGGCCGTCGCGGCGGCGGCCGACGACCACTGCGGCGGACAGTGTTCCGACATCCTGCCGCCCGGCCAGAACGGCAACGCCACTCTCGCCCAGATCCTGCTCAACCAGGCGTTCGGCACCCAGCCGGCGCACGCCGAGGACCAGCTCGGGCCCTACGCGAACCTCGCCACCGGGCACCAGTCGCTCACCAACGACAAGATCAACTCATTCTTCAACGACGCCTCGTTCGGCGTCCCCGCCGACCAGGTCGCCTCCACCGTCCGCCCGGCCGGCCGCGCCGACGTGACGATCGTGCGCGACAAGAAGACCGGTGTGCCGCACATCACAGGCACCACCCGGTACGGCACCGAGTTCGGCGCCGGTTACGCGGCCGCCCAGGACCGGCTGTGGCTGATGGACCTCTTCCGCCACGTCGGCCGCGGCGAACTGACCTCCTTCGCCGGCGGCGCCCCCGCCAACCAAGGTCTGGAGCAGCAGTTCTGGCGCAGCGCCCCGTACACCGAG
Organism: Streptomyces sp. JW3; assembly: GCF_052216785.1. Taxonomy (NCBI): domain Bacteria; kingdom Bacillati; phylum Actinomycetota; class Actinomycetes; order Kitasatosporales; family Streptomycetaceae; genus Streptomyces; species Streptomyces sp. JW3. The sequence goes on from NZ_JBQOUX010000015.1 coordinate 65,894, forward strand.
GCCGAACTCCAGGCCCAGATCGACAGCGCCGCCGCCAAGGCCGGCGCGCGCGGCGAACAGGCCCTGGCCGACGTGGAGGCGTACATCGCCGGCGTCAACGCCTACATCGACGCCTCCGACCAGGCCCGCAACTTCCCCGGCGAGTACGTCCTGACCGGCCACAAGGACGCGATCACCAACGCCGGCACCATCGAGCACTTCGAGCCCGCCGACCTGGTCGCCCTGGCCTCCGTGATCGGCGCCCTGTTCGGCTCCGGTGGCGGCGGGGAGGTGAACAACGCCCTGTCCCTGCTGGCCGCCCAGGACAAGTACGGCGTCACCGAGGGCACCAAGGTCTGGGAGTCCTTCCGCCAGCGCGACGACCCGGAAGCCGCCCGCACCGTCCAGGACGGCAGCTTCCCGTACCTCACCCCGCCCGCCGACCCGCAGGGCCGGGCGCTGCCCGACGCCGGCACGGTCCAGGCGGAACCGCTCGTGTACGACCGTACCGGCAGCGCGGCCGCGCAAGCCTCGGCCACCGGTCTCTCCTCGGCCCGGCGCGGCATGTCCAACGCGCTGGTGGTCAGCGGCGAGCACACCGCGAGCGGCCACCCGGTGGCCGTCTTCGGACCGCAGACCGGCTACTTCGCCCCCCAGCTCCTGATGCTCCAGGAGCTCCAGGGCCCCGGCCTCAGCGCCCGCGGCGCCTCCTTCGCGGGCCTGAGCATGTACGTCGAACTGGGCCGCGGCCAGGACTACGCGTGGAGCGCGACGACTTCGGGCCAGGACATCATCGACACCTTCGCCGTCGAGCTGTGCCAGGACGACCGGCACTACCTCTACCGCGGCACCTGCACCCCGATGGAACCGGTCGAGCGGAAGAACTCCTGGACGCCGACCGTGGCCGACTCCACCGCCGCCGGCTCGTACACCATGCGGGTCTGGCGCACGAAGTACGGCCCGGTGGAGTACCGCGCGAGCGTCGGCGGCAAGAAGGTCGCCTACGTCTCGCTGCGCTCGTCCTTCCTGCACGAGGCCGACTCGATCATCGGCTTCCAGATGCTCAACGACCCCGGCTACGTCCAGGGCCCGCAGGACTTCCAGCGCGCGGTCCAGCACATCAACTACACCTTCAACTGGTTCTACGCCGACGCCGGGCACACCGCGTACTACAACAGCGGCGACAACCCGGTACGGGCGGCCGGCGTGGACGCCGACTTCCCGGTCTGGGCCCGCCCGGAGCGGGAGTGGCAGGGCTGGGACCCGGCGGCCAACACCGCCGACTACACCCCGCCCGCCGCCCACCCCCAGTCCACCGACCAGGACTACTACGTCTCCTGGAACAACAAGGTGGCCGACGGCTACTCGGTCGCGTCCTGGGGCGACGGTTCGGTGCACCGCGGCGACCTGCTCGACGACCGGGTGCGGAAACTGGTCGAGCAGGGCGGGGTGACCCGGGCGGCGCTGGTCAAGGCGATGGCCGACGCGGCCCTGGCCGACCTGCGGGCCGAGGACGTACTGCCCGAGCTGCTGAAGGTGATCGACACCGCCCCGGTGACCGACACCGCGGCCAAGGCGGCCGTCGACAAGCTGCGGGCCTGGCTGGCGGCGGGCGGCAAGCGCACCGAGACCTCGGCCGGTTCGAAGACGTACGCCCACGCCGACGCGGTCCGGGCGATGGACGCCTGGTGGCCGCTGCTGGTGCGGGCCGCGTTCGAACCCGGCCTCGGCAGCGGCCTCTACACCGCCTTCACCGCCAACCTCCCCGTCGACGAGTCCCCGTCCGCCGCCCACGGCGCGACCGGCGCGCACGCCGGCAGCTCCTTCCAGTACGGCTGGTGGAGCTACGTCGACAAGGATCTGCGGGCGGTGCTCGGGGAGTCCGTCCGCGGTCCCCTGGCCCGGACCTACTGCGGCGGCGGCGACCCGGCGGCCTGCCGGGACACGCTGCTCAGCACCCTGAAGGAGGCGGCGGCCAAGACGCCCGCGCAGGTCTACCCCGGCGACGACAGCTGCGCGGCGGGCGACCAGTGGTGCGCCGACTCGATCATCCACCGCACCCTGGGCGGCATCAAGCACGGCGGCATCGCCTGGCAGAACCGGCCGACCTACCAGCAGGTGGTGGAGTTCACCTCGCACCGGTAGCGGCCGGACAGGCAACGAGACAGGCGGCGGGCCGTCAGCGGACCCGGCCCGCCGCCAGCACCAGCCGGGCCAGTTCGGCGTGCAGGATGTCGCTGTGCGCGCCGGACGGCGGCCCGCCGCGCCGGACCACCGCCGCCGCGTCCACGTTCACGCACCCCGTCTCCGGCAGCCCGGCCCGCAGCGCCTCGGCCAGCGGGCACGCGCGCGTGCCCGGCACCGCCCGGACCCCGCCGTACCCGAGGGCGCCCCACCGCTCGCCCAGCACCCGGCCGGCACCGGCGGCCACCGCGCGGTCGTCACCGGCCATCCGGGACGCCAGCGGGTAGAACGTGCCCAGCGACGTGTCGTGCCGGGAGTGGCAGCAAACCAGCGGGCCGTCGATCCGGCCCACCCGGCCCCGGAGCACGCCCGCGGCGCGCCCGTCGTGCGGCAGCCGCTCGGCGAACGCGTAGTGCGAGAACGCCCCCTGGAGCAGCGTCACCGACTTCACGGCGCGTACGCCGGCCGGCAGCCCGCGCAGCGCGAACGACACCAGCCGGGCGCCGAAGCTGTGCCCCACCAGATGCACCCGGACGCGGGGCGCCACCTCGGCCAGCCGCCCCAGCAGCGGACCCAGCCCCCGCTCCCCGACGGTCCCCGCGCGGCGCTTCATGGCGTAGTACGTCGCCTGCCGCAGCAGTTCCCGCGCGCCCTCCCACGGGTTCGGCACCACAAGCGGCCGCGGGCCGTCACCGAGCACCGCGCGGGTGAACTCCGCACAGACCTCCGTCACCGGCCCCGCGAACATCCACGGCTCGTCCGCGGGCCCGCCGTCCGCCACCGTGTCCGCGGCGAACAGCGCCTGCGGGCCCGGCGGCACCAGCTCCACCAGCAGCCGCACCACCCACCGGAACTCGGCCGGCTCGCCCGCCTCGAACGACTGCCGCTCCAGCATCCGGGCCACCTGCTCGACCATGACCTGTCGTCCCGGGAACGCCTCCACCAGGGCGTGCCGGGTGTCCTTGTCCAGCGCCGGGGGCCGCACCGGCTCGGCCGCCACCGCGCGCGGGAAGCCGGGGATCGGCTCGTCGGCGAACCGCATCGACGGCCAGACCACCCCCACGTACCCGACCCGGGCGTTCGGCACGATCCCCGGAACCGGGGCGAAGAACCGGCTGAACAGCCGGGTGGCGCCCGCCCGGTCGTTGTTCCAGCCGTGCGCGAACACGATCAGGTCGCGGACCGAGCCGCCGGCCGCCCCGGCGAGCAGCCGGTCGCGCCCGCGGCGGTCGGCGTCCCCGTCCGCGTCGAAGGCCACTTCCCAGTACGGAGACACACTCATCGACGGGTCGGCCATGACCGGCTCCCTCCGGCCCGAAGCGGCCCCCCGCTCGCATAGTCCTCGCATCGTCCTGCGGGGGAGGGGAGTTGGCCAGCCGCCGGACCCGGGCGGGTCAGCGGTAGCCGAGGTACCGCTCGCGCACCCGCCGGAACGCCGCCAGCTCGGTCCGCCAGCCCGCCACCACCTCGTCGGTGTCCGCGCCGGCGTCGATCATCGTGCGCACCCGCGCGGAGCCGGTCAGCTTGTCGATCCACTGGTCGGAGCGCCAGGCGAACCCGTCCCAGACCCGCCTGGCGGTCACCAGGAGCGCGATCGCGGTCCGCACCGGATCGAACACCGCGCGGTCGGCGACATGGACCTGCACGCCCCCGACCGTCGTCCCCTGGAACTTGGAGAAGACCGGCGCGAAGTACGCCTCCCGGAACCGCACCCCGGGCAGCCCCAGCTCGTTCGCGGCGGCCGCCCACGCCCCGTCGATCCCCGCCGCGCCCAGCAGTTCGAACGGACGGGTGGTGCCACGCCCCTCGGACAGGTTGGTGCCCTCGAACAGACAGGTCCCCGAGTACACCAGCGCGGTCTCGGGGGTGGGCATGTTCGGGCTCGGCGGCACCCACGGCAGCCCGCAGGCGTCGTAGAAGTCGGACCGCCGCCAGCCGGTCATGGGCACGGTCTCCAGGGCGACGGGCGTGGTCAGGAACTCCCCGTTGAACAGCCGCGCCAGCTCGGCGACGGTCATGCCGTGCGCCTGAGCGATCGGCTCCCGTCCGACGAACGTCGCGAACTCCCTGTGCAGCACCGGGCCCAGCGCGGCCCGCCCGGTCACCGGGTTGGGCCGGTCCAGCACCACGAACCGCTTGCCCGCGAGCGCGGCGGCCGCCATGCAGTCGTACAGCGTCCAGATGTACGTGTAGAAGCGCGCGCCCACGTCCTGGATGTCGAAGACGACGGTGTCCACGCCGGACGCGGTGAAGACGTCCGCGAGCGGCTGCCCGCTCTTGAGGTACGTGTCGTAGACCGGCAGCCCGGTCGCCGGGTCGTCGTAGCGGCCCTCGGAGCCGCCCGCCTGGGCGGTGCCCCGGAAGCCGTGCTCGGGGCCGAAGACGGCGGTGAGGTGCACCCGGTCGTCGGCGTGCATGACGTCGACGATGTGCCGGGCGTCCCGGGTGATCCCGGTCGGGTTGGTGACGACGCCGACCCGGTCGCCGTCGAGCAGCGCGTACCCGTCGGCGGCCAGCCGCTCGAAGCCGGTCCGCAGCCGGCGCCCGGCGGACGCCTCGGCGGTACCGGCACCGGCCGCCACCGCGGCCGCCGTCGTCGTGCTGAGCAAGGCCCGTCTGGACAGTGTCATGCGCACGCACGCTAGTGCCCGGCCCGGCCGGACGGAACGAGGCGAACCGCGCGGACCCCTTCCGCCGCACATACCGACTGGTTAGTCTGTCGCCGAGCCGAAGGCGGGTCCGTGCCTCGGGCAGCGCCCCGTCAGTGTCGCGTCAAAGGAGACCGATGGTGGAAGCCGTGCAGGACGCGGGTGTCGTCGTCACCGGAGCGGGAGGCGGCATCGGGGCCGCGCTGGCCCGCCGCTTCGCCGCCGAGGGTGCCCGGGTCGTCGTCAACGACCTGGACGCCGGCAGGGCGAAGACGGTCGCCGAGGAGATCGGCGGCATCGCGGTACCGGGCGACGCCTCGGCCGTCGTCGACGAGGCCCGCGAAGCGCTCGGCGGCACCGTCGACGTCTACTGCGCCAACGCGGGCGTCGGCTCCGGCGGCACCGAAGCGGCCGGCGAGGAGGTCTGGGCCCGGGCCTGGGACGTCAACGTGATGGCCCACGTCCGCGCGGCCCACGCCCTGCTGCCCGGCTGGCTGGAGCGCGGCCGCGGCCGGTTCGTCTCCACCGTGTCGGCCGCCGGACTGCTCACCATGATCGGCGCCGCCCCCTACAGCGTCACCAAGCACGGCGCCTACGCCTTCGCCGAGTGGCTGTCGCTCACCTACCGGCACCGGGGCGTCAAGGTGCACGCCATCTGCCCGCAGGGCGTGCGCACCGACATGCTCACCGCCAGCGGCAGCGCCGGCGAACTGGTGCTGACCCCCACCGCGATCGAGCCCGAGGACGTCGCCGACGCCCTGTTCCGGGGCATCGAGGCGGACCGCTTCCTGATCCTGCCGCACCCCGAGGTCGCCGAGTACTACCAGGCCCGCGCCGCCGAGCCGGACCGCTGGCTGCGCGGCATGAACCGGCTCCAGCGGCAGTGGGAGGAGACGAGCGCCCGATGACCGCCACCGGCTCCCGGTACGCCGCCAAGCCCTGGCTGGACCTGCTCACCGACGCCCAGAAGGCCCCGCTGCACCCGGACACCTCCCTGGTGCACGCCCTGCGCCGGGCCGTCGCCGAGACCCCCGACCGCGCCTTCCTGGCCTACTTCGACGGCCGCCTGACCTACCGCGAGGTGGACGAGCTGAGCGACTCCGTCGCCGGCCACCTCGCCGCCCGCGGCCTGGCGCGCGGCGACCGGGTCGCCGTCCTGCTCCAGAACTCCCCGCACTTCGTGCTCGCCGTCCTCGGCGCCTGGAAGGCGGGCGGGGTCGTGGTCCCCGTCAACCCCATGTACAAGTCGGGGGAGACCGGGCACGTCCTCAAGGACGCCGAGGTGACCGCGCTGATCTGCTCCGACCGGGCCTGGGCGGCGTACCTGCGCGAGACGGCCGCCGACTCGCCGGTGCGGATCGTGCTCACCGCCTGCGAGCTGGACTTCCAGACCCGCGGCGACGCGCGCGTACTGACCTTCGAACGGCAGCCCGCGGCCGACACCGACGACCTCACCGAGGCGGCCCGCGCCGGACACCGGCCGCCGGCGGACCGCGGCCCGGAGACCGGCGACCTCGCGCTGATCAGCTACACCTCGGGCACCAGCGGCACCCCCAAGGGCGCCACCAACACCCACCGCAACATCATGTACAACGCCGAACGGCAGCGCACCGGCCTCGGCCTGCCCGAGGCACCGGTCTACTTCGCCCTCGCGCCGCTGTTCCACATCACCGGCATGGTGTGCGAGTTCGGCGCCTGCCTGAACAGCGGCGGCACCCTCGTGCTCGCCTACCGCTTCGAGCCGGGCGTGGTCCTCGACGCGTTCGCCGAGCACCGCCCGCACTACACCGTCGGCCCGTCCACCGCCTTCATGGCGCTGGCCGCCCACCCGGACGTCACCCGCGAGCACTTCGCCTCCTTCACCGTCCTCTCCTCCGGCGGCGCCCCGCTGCCGCCCGCCCTGGTGGAGCAGTTCCGCGCGGGCTTCGGACCGTACGTCCGCAACGGCTACGGCCTCACCGAGTGCACCGCCCCCTGCGCCTCCGTACCGCCGCACCTGGAGGCACCGGTCGACCCGGTCTCCGGGACCCTCGCGGTGGGCGTGCCGGGCCCCGAGACCGTCGTCCGCGTCCTGGACGACCAGGGCGCGGAGGTGCCCTTCGGCGAGCAGGGCGAGATCGTGGTCAGCGGCCCCCAGGTCGTCCCCGGCTACTGGCGCCGCCCGGACGCCACCGCCGAGACCTTCCCCGGCGGCGAACTGCGCACCGGCGACATCGGCTTCATGGACGTACGCGGCTGGCTGTACGTCGTCGACCGCAAGAAGGACATGATCAACGCGTCCGGCTTCAAGGTCTGGCCGCGCGAGGTCGAGGACGTCCTGTACACCCACCCGGCGGTGCGCGAGGCGGCCGTCGTCGGGGTGCCCGACGGGTACCGCGGCGAGACCGTCAAGGCGTACATCAGCCTGCGCCCGGGCGCCGCGGCGGACCCCGGCGAACTCGCCGCGTACTGCGGCGAGAGACTGGCCGCCTACAAGTACCCGCGCCAGGTGGAGATCCTGCCCGACCTGCCGAAAACAGCTAGTGGCAAGATCCTCCGTCGGGAACTGCGTTCCCGCAACGACTGAGCGGTACGACCAGCACGACCAGCAGGACGACGGAAAGGCGGGTGGCGGCAGTGCCCAGAACCACGGACGGGGGCGGTACCCCGGTACCGCAGCGGCTGCTGGCCGCCGCCACCCGGCTCTTCGCGGAGCAGGGCTACGACCGGACCTCGGTGCAGGAGATCGTCGAGGCGGCCGGTGTCACCAAGGGCGCGCTCTACCACTACTTCGGCTCCAAGGACGACCTGCTGCACGAGGTGTACGCGCGCGTGCTGCGCCTCCAGCAGGAACGCCTGGACCACTTCGCGGACGCCGACGAGCCGGTCGACAAGCGGCTGCGGGACGCGGCGGCCGACGTCGTGGTCACCACCATCGACAACCTCGACGACGCGTCGATCTTCTTCCGCTCCATGCACCACCTGAGCCCGGAGAAGAACCTCCAGGTACGCGCCGAGCGCCGCCGCTACCACGAACGCTTCCGCGCCCTGGTGGAGGAGGGCCAGCAGTCCGGCGTCTTCACCAAGGAGACCCCGGCCGACCTGGTGGTCGACTACCACTTCGGCTCCATCCACCACCTGTCCACCTGGTACCGCCCCGACGGCCCCCTCACCCCCCAGGAACTCGCCGACCACCTCGCGGACCTGCTGCTGCGGGCGCTGCGCCCGTAAGGGGCGAGCGCCCATGACGCCCGCCCCTTACCGAGCCGCCTAGAGGTACTTCTTCAGCTCCCGCCGCGCCAGCGACCGCTGGTGCACCTCGTCCGGGCCGTCGGCCAGCATCAGGGTCCGGGCCCCCGCGTACAGCTCGGCCAGCGGGAAGTCCTGGCTCACCCCGCCCGCGCCGTGCAGCTGGATGGCCCGGTCCAGGATGCCGACGACCGTGCGCGGAGTGGCGATCTTGATGGCCTGGATCTCCGTGTGGGCCCCCCGGTTGCCCACGGTGTCCATCATCCAGGCCGTCTTCAGCACCAGCAGCCGCAACTGCTCGACGGCGACCCGGGCGTCCGCGATCCAGTTCTGCACCACCCCCTGCTGGGCCAGCGCCTTGCCGAACGCGAAACGCGAGGCGGCCCGCCGGCACATCAGCTCGATCGCCCGCTCCGCCATGCCGATCAGCCGCATGCAGTGGTGGATGCGGCCGGGACCCAGCCGGGCCTGGGCGATGGCGAACCCGCCGCCCTCCTCGCCGATCAGATTGGCCACCGGCACCCGCGCGTGGTCGAAGACGACCTCCGCGTGCCCGCCGTGGTAGTGGTCCTCGTACCCGAACACCTGCATGGCCCGCTCGACCGTGACGCCCGGGGTGTCGCGGGGCACCAGCACCATCGACTGCTGCCGGCGGATGTCGGCGCCGTCCGGGTCGGTCTTGCCCATCACGATGAAGATCTTGCAGTCCGGGTGCATCGCCCCGGAGATGTACCACTTGCGGCCCGTGATGACGTACTCGTCACCCTCCCGTTCGATCCGGGTGGTGATGTTGGTGGCGTCCGAGGAGGCCACCTCCGGCTCGGTCATCGCGAACGCCGACCGGATCTGTCCGGCCAGCAGCGGCTCCAGCCACTGCCCCCGCTGCGCCTCGTTCCCGAACTGGGCCAGCACCTCCATGTTCCCGGTGTCCGGCGCCGCGCAGTTGGTGGCCGTCGGCGCCAGCTGCGGACTGCGGCCGGTGATCTCGGCCAGCGGCGCGTACTGGAGGTTGGTCAGGCCCGCGCCGTGCTCGGCGTCGGGCAGGAACAGGTTCCACAGCCCCTGCCGGCGGGCCTCGGCCTTGAGGTCCTCGACCACCGGCGGCGTCTGCCAGGGCGACGCCAGCCCGGCGCGCTGCTCGTGCGCCACCGCCTCGGCCGGATACACGTACGCGTCCATGAAGGTGAGCAGCTGGGCGCGGAGTTCCTCGGTGCGGGCGTCGAACGCGAAGTCCATGCCGGTCAGCCTTCCTGAAGAGTGGTCAGTCCGTGCTCGATGAAGACGGGCACCAGGTCGCCGATGCGGTCGAAGCCGCGCCCGACCGTCTGGCCCAGGGTGTAGCGGTAGTGGATGCCCTCCAGGATCACGGCGAGCTTGAACCAGGCGAACGCCGTGTACCAGGAGACCCCCGACACGTCCCGCCCCGACCGCGCGGCGTACTGCTCGATCAGCTCCCGGGGCGTGGGATGCCCGGGTGCCTCGGCGGTGGTGGACACCGGGGAATCGGGCATGCCGAGCCGCTGGCTGTACATGACCAGCAGCCCCAGGTCGGTCAGCGGATCGCCGAGCGTGGACATCTCCCAGTCCAGCACCGCCGTGATCCGGTCGTCGGCGCCGATCAGCACGTTGTCCAGCCGGTAGTCGCCGTGCACCACCGCCGGGGCGGGGGAGCGGGGCAGCTCCCGGCCGAGGGTGGCGTGCAGCTCGTCGATGCCGGCCAGGTCGCGGTCGCGGGAGGCGTCGAGCTGCTTGGCCCAGCGGCGCAACTGGCGGTCGAGGAACCCCTCGGGCCGCCCGAAGTCGGCCAGCCCCACCGAACCCGGGTCCACGGCGTGCAGCTCCACCAGCGTGTCCACCAGGTTCAGCACCGCGCTCCGGGTGCGCTCGGGACCCAGCGGGGCGAGCTGGTCCGCCGTACGGTACGGCGTGCCCGCCACGAACTCCATGACGTAGAAGGGCGCCCCGAGGACCTCCTCGTCCTCGCACAGCAGCACCGTACGGGGCACCGGCACCCCGGTCGGGTGCAGGGCGCTGATCACCCGGTGCTCGCGCCGCATGTCGTGCGCGGTGGCCAGCACATGGCCGAGCGGCGGACGCCGCACCACCCACCGCGAGACGCCGTCGGTGACCGCGTAGGTGAGGTTGGACCGCCCGCCCTCGATCAGCCGGCCGGTCAGCGGGCCGCGCACCAGACCGGGCCGCTCCCGGTCGAGCAGGCCGCGCAGCCGGTCGGGATCGAGTCCGGGCGGGTGATCGGGGCTCATCGGCGCTCCTGGGGCGGGGTGGACGAGGACGGGACAGTACCGGGATCATGATGCCGACCGGTCGGTATGCCGTCCAGAGGGCGGACCGGAACGTGATCCGCGCCACCACACGCGGACGGCTCCCCGCGCGGGTGCGCGAGGAGCCGCCGAGGGGCTCGGACCACGTGCGGCCAGTGGTCGTCCCGGTGGCCCTCATTCCGGTTGCGTGGCGCCCGGGTACCCCGGAGGGTCGGAGCCATGAAGGCGATCAGCTACGCACGGTACGGCGGCCCCGAGGTGCTGGAGTACGGCGAGGTCCGCGACCCCCGGGTGGGCCCCGACTCGGTCCTGGTGAAGGTCCGCGCGGCGGGCGTGAACCCGGTGGACTGGAAGTGCCGCGAGGGACACCTGGACGCCCTCCTCGAACCCGTCTTCCCCGTCGTGCCGGGCTGGGACGTGGCCGGCGTCGTGGTCCAGCCCGGCGCCGCCGTCACGGAGTTCGACGTGGGCGACGAGGTCATCGGCTACTGCCGCGAGGACTTCCTCTCCCGCGGCACCTTCGCCGAGTACGTCGCCGCCCCCGTGCGCGCCCTGGCCCGCAAGCCGCGCAACCTGTCCTTCGCGGCGGCGGCGGGCCTCCCGCTGACCGGGCTGACCGCCTACCAGGTGCTGACCCGGGCACTCGAGGTCAAACGCGGCGAGACGGTCCTCGTGCACGCGGCGGCGGGCGGCGTCGGCTCGATCGCCGTCCAGCTCGGCCGCCACCTGGGCGCGCGGATGCTGGGCACGGCGAGCGAACACCACCACGCCTACGTACGGGAACTGGGCGGCGAGCCCGTGACGTACGGCGAGGGCCTGGCCGAACGGGTCCGGGGGCTGGCGCCCGAGGGCGTGGACGCGGTCTTCGACACGGTCGGCGGCGACACGCTCAAGGTCTCCGCCAACCTGCTGGCCCCGGAGGGCCGCCTGACCTCGATCGCCGACCCGGACGTCGTCGCCTACGGCGGCCGCTACTCCTTCGTCCGCCCCGACCCGCGCGACCTGCGGCAGCTGACCGAGCTGGTCGAGCAGGGCGTGCTGACGGTGCACGTCTCGGAGACGTTCCCACTGGAGCGGGCGGCGGACGCCTACCGGCGCAACCAGGAGGGACGGACCCGCGGCAAGATCGTGGTGACGGTGGACGGGGCCGCGGACGCGGACAGGAACGAGGGCTGAGCCGGCCGGCCGCTAGGCCACGATCAGGACGGCCCCGCACGCCGCCATCGCCACCGTGCACAGGGCGACGGCGGCGGCCCGCGGCGGACCGAGCGCCGGCGGCCGGTTCGAGGCCGCGACGGCGACGATGCGGCGGTGGGCCAGGAACAGCACGCCCAGCCACAGCAGACAGACCAGCGCACCGCCGGCCACGGATACCCCCGAGGCGCCGCCGCTCAGCGCGGTCTTCGCCCCGAGCACCGCGACGACGGCCCCCGCCAGCGTGGTCCGCCGCCAGGCGAGCCGGGTGCGCTCGGGTTGCAGCCCCGGATCACGATCGGGATCGGGAGTGGGGTGCCGTGCTGACTCCGCGTCCCCGCTCACCCTTCCCACCCCACCAGCACCACCACGACCATCGCGACCGCCACCACGGCGACGACGACGCCGAGCAGCGCCGGGAAGCGGGACACCGGAAGGTCCTCGCCGCGCCGCATGGCCCGCTCGCAGCGCACCCAGTGGTTGACGGCGCGCAGCGCGCACAGTGCCCCCGCCGCCAGCAGCGTCAGCGCGAGCCCGACCCGCCAGGGCCCGCGCAGGTCGGGGAGGAACTGGTCCACCGCGAACCCGCCGCCGATCAGCGCGAGCGCGGTGCGCAGCCAGGCCAGGAAGGTCCGCTCGTTCGCCAGCGAGAACCGGTAGTCGGGGGTGCCGCCCTCCCGCCGGACCGCGTCGGGCGCGAACCACAGGCGGACGTTCCGTGCGAAGTCGATCACGCCCAGGACCCTACCGGGCCGCCGCCGGTCACCCTGCCCGCCCCGTGAGCCGCCGGTACGCCGCCAGCCCGTCCGGCACCCACTCCCACTCGGCCAGTCGCCGCTCCACCTCCGCCGCCGGCAGGAACGCGTGCCAGGCGACCTCCTCGACCTGCGGCCGCACCGCCGACTCGCACCGCACCTCGTACACCGAGGACCACCAGGTACGCCCGCCGCCGTCGTCGTACAGGAACTTGAACAGGAACCGGGGCCGCGGCAGCCCGCTCACCCCCAGCTCCTCCTCCGCCTCGCGCAGCGCCGCGGCGTCGTAGGACTCGCCCGCGCCGACCACCCCGCCGACGAACATGTCGTACAGGGACGGGAAGACCAGCTTCTCCGCGGTGCGCCGGTGGACGAAGATCCGCCCCTCGGCGTCCCGGGCCTGGACGAACACGCACCGGTGGCGCAGCCCCTCGGCGTACACCGTGCCGCGCGGGGCCCGGCCGACCACCCGGTCGTGCTCGTCGACGATGTCGAGGATCTCGTCTTCAGCGCTCATCCGGCCATTCAAACAGGAACGGCCCGAGGCCAGGGCGGGGTGTCCGCCGGGGCCTCGGGCCGTCCGTCACCGTCGTGCGCAGCTACCGGGGAGGAGCTGTCGGAGACGTGCTACAGGATCAGGGAGACCAGGAGCACCAGCGCCCCGGCCACCACCGAGATGATCGTCTCCATGACCGACCAGGTCTTGAGCGTCTGGCCGACGTTCAGGCCGAAGTACTCCTTCACCAGCCAGAAGCCGGCGTCGTTGACATGGCTGAAGAACAGCGAACCGGCGCCGATGGCCAGCACCAGCAGAGCCGCGTGCGTGGTCGACATGTCGGCCGCCAGCGGCGCGACCAGACCGGCCGCCGAGACGGTCGCCACCGTCGCCGAACCCGTCGCCAGCCGGATCGCCACCGCGATCAGCCAGGCCAGCAGCAGCGCCGGGATGGACCAGTCCTTGGAGATCTCCAGGATCATCTGGCCGACGCCGGAGTCGATCAACGTCTGCTTGAAGCCACCGCCCGCGCCGACGATCAGCAGGATGCCCGCGATCGGCGCGAGCCCCTTCTCGACCAGGCCCGAGACGCGGTCCTTGGCGAACCCGGCGGGCCGCAGCAGCGTGAAGATGCCCACGATCACGGCGGCCAGCAGGGCGATCAGCGGGTTGCCGATGACATCGAAGGTCCGCTGCACCAGGGCGTCCGCGTCGTCCACGATGATGTCGACCAGCGCCTTGGCGAGCATCAGCACGACCGGCAGCAGGATGGTGGCCAGCGTGGCGCCGAAGCCGGGACGCTTCTCCAGGTCCTCGGAGGCGCGCTGCGGGATCATCCGGTCCGGAGCGGGGACGTCCACCCAGCGGGCCGCGAACTTCGAGAACACCGGACCGGCGATGATCACGGTCGGTATGGCGATCAGGACGCCCAGCGCCAGCGTCACGCCCAGGTTGGCGCCGACCGCGTCGATCGCGACCAGCGGACCGGGGTGCGGCGGCACCAGACCGTGCATCACGGACAGCCCGGCCAGCGCCGGGATGCCGATCCGCATCAGCGAGTAGTTGCCGCGCTTGGCGACCATCAGGACGACCGGGATCAGCAGCACGATGCCGACCTCGAAGAACAGCGGCAGGCCGATCACGGAGGCGATCAGCACCATCGTCCACGGCATCGAGCGCCTGCCCGCCCGGCCGAGGATGGTGTCCACGATCTGGTCGGCGCCACCGGAGTCGGCGAGCATCTTGCCGAGGATCGCGCCGAGCGCGATCAGCACGCCCACACCGGCCACGGTGGAGCCGAGTCCGGCGGTGAAACTGGTGATGACCTTGTCCAGCGGCGCCCCGGCGAACGCGCCGAGCGCCAGCGACCCGATGGTCAACGCCAAAAAGGCGTGCAGCTTGAACTTGGTGATGAGCAGGACGATGACGGCGATGCCCAGCAGCACGGCGATGCCCAACTGGGCATGACCGGCCGAGGTGATGGGCTCGACGGTGTCCGCTGCCAGCATCTCGACGCTGAGTCTGGTCACGGTGATTCCCTTGCGGTGATGGGGATGCGGGGGGATACGAGGGGCGGGGTGGGCTACGCGGGTCCGGGGAGCGCCTGGAGCGCGGTGACGGCCCGTTCGGCGATTTCCTCGGGGCCGCCGGAGACGTCCACGGCGACCCCCGGCTCGTCCGGCTGGAGCGGCTGGAGCGTGCCGAACTGGGAGTCGAGCAGCGCCGTCGGCATGAAGTGCCCCTCGCGGTGCGACATCCGGTCCTCGATCAGCTCGCGGCTGCCGGTGAGGTGGACGAAGACCAGACCGGGGGCCTCGCCCCGCAGCCGGTCGCGGTACGACCGCTTCAGCGCCGAGCAGCTGACCACCCCGCCGAGCCCCGCCCGCTGGTGCGCCCAGCCGCCGATGGCGTCCAGCCACGGCCACCGGTCGTCGTCGTCGAGCGGGGTGCCGGCCGTCATCTTGGCGATGTTGGCCGGCGGGTGGAAGTCGTCGCCCTCGGCGTAGGGAACGCCGAGGCGGGCGGCGAGCAGGGGACCGATGGTGGTCTTCCCGGTGCCCGCCACGCCCATGACCACGACGACATGGGGGGTCTGCGGCTGCTGCATCGTGCTCTCGCTGTCTGCTGTCTTCGTCGACACGTGATGTCGACGCAACTGAAGCTCATTAGGTACGACAAATTCAAGTGTCTGTGACATATAAGTCTGACTTTTTGTCGCTGTGATGCGGCACGTACGCTGAGTGCATGAGCACACCGGGCCGGGGTCTGCACGGCCGAGTACTGGACACCCTCGGCCCCGCCATCACCGCCGGCGAGTACCCCGTGGGCAGTGTCCTGCGTACCGACGAACTCGCCCAGCGGTACGACGTCTCCCGCTCGGTGATGCGCGAGGCGGTACGGGTCCTGGAGTCCATGCACCTCGTCGAGTCCCGCCGCCGGGTGGGCGTCACCGTCCTGCCCGAGCGCGAGTGGAACGTCTACGATCCCCAGGTCATCCGCTGGCGGCTGGCCGGCGCCGACCGGGCCCGGCAACTGCGCTCGCTCACCGTGCTGCGCTCGGCCGTGGAGCCGGTCGCGGCGGGACTCGCCGCGCGCCACGCCACCTCGGGGCAGTGCGCGGAACTGACCGAGTGCGCCCTCGGCATGGTCGCCAACTCCAGCGGCCACCGCCTGGACCAGTACCTCTTCCACGACGTGGCCTTCCACCGCGTCATCCTCAACGCCTCGGGCAACGAGATGTTCGCCCGCCTCGGCGACGTGGTCGCCGAGGTGCTGACCGGGCGTACGCAGCACGACGTGATGTTCGAGGACCCCGACCCGGCCGCCGTCACCCTGCACGTCCGGCTCGCCGAGGCGGTCCGCGAGCGTGACGCCGGGCGCGCCGAGGCACTCACCCGCGAGATCACCGTCGGCGCCCTCCAGGAACTGGACATCCTGGCCCCGTAGCGCCGGCCGTCAGTCCAGGAACTCCCCGTCGACGTACACCCAGCCCCCGTCGATCCGCTGGAACCGGCTGCGCTCGTGCAGCGAGCCGCCCCGGTAGGACGCCCGGAACGTCACGGTGCCGGTGGTGTGGAACGCCGACCCGTCGCCGGTCTCCAGGATCTCCAGCCCGGTCCAGCGCATCCCCGGATCGAGATCGAGCCGGGCCGGCCGGGTGCGCGGATGCCAGGTGCGCAGCAGATAGCCCGCGTCCAGCCGGGTGAAGGCGCTGTACCGCGAGCGCATCAGGGCCTCGGCGGTCGGCGCGGCGGCGGCCCCCGTATGGAACCGGCCGCAGCACCTCTCGTACGGCTCGGGCAGTCCGCAGGGGCAGGTACGCGTGCTCATGGCGGCCATTGTGCCGGGTCGTCCCCGGACCGGGAAAAGCAGAAGACCCCTGGCGAGCAGGGGTCTCATCTGGTGTCCGAGGGGGGACTTGAACCCCCACGCCCGATAAAGGGCACTAGCACCTCAAGCTAGCGCGTCTGCCATTCCGCCACCCGGACAAGGTGTCTGCCGTGCGGAGCGCTGCCCGCGGCGACGACGTAAACATTACCAGGCTTCCCGGGGTGCCCGATCACCCCGCCACCCGCCCCGCTCGCGCGTGAACGGCGTGTGACGGGCCGGGACCGGCCTTGGGTGTCACCCTCCCAAGGAGGAGGATGAAGGGGACCCACCAGCAGTGACAGCGGGAGGAAGCACGTGAGCGACTCGGGCACGACCGGGAACCTGGCCGGCGAGGACGAGGTCGTCGACCTCTGCCGCGACCTCATCCGGATCGACACCAGCAACTACGGCGACCACTCGGGGCCGGGCGAGCGCGCGGCGGCCGAGTACGTCGCCGAGAAGCTCGCCGAGGTCGGGCTCGAACCCCGGATCTTCGAGTCCCACCCGGGACGCGCCTCCACGGTGGCCCGGATCGAGGGCGAGGACCCGTCCCGGCCCGCGCTGCTCATCCACGGCCACACGGACGTCGTCCCGGCCAACGCCGACGACTGGACCCACGGCCCGTTCTCCGGCGAGATCGCCGACGGGTGTGTGTGGGGCCGTGGCGCCGTCGACATGAAGGACATGGACGCGATGACCCTCGCGGTCGTCCGCGACCGGCTGCGCGCCGGGCGCAAGCCGCCCCGCGACATCGTGCTGGCCTTCCTCGCCGACGAGGAGGCGGGTGGCACCTACGGCGCCCGGTACCTGGTCGACCACCACCCGGACCTCTTCGAGGGCGTCACCGAGGCGATCAGCGAGGTGGGCGGCTTCTCCTTCACGGTCAGCGAGCAGCGCCGGCTCTACCTGGTCCAGACGGCCGAGAAGGGCATGCACTGGATGAAGCTGACGGTGGCCGGCACCGCCGGGCACGGCTCGATGATCCACCGGGACAACGCCATCACCGAGCTGTCCGAGGCCGTCGCCCGGCTGGGCCGGCACCAGTTCCCGATCCGGGTCACCAAGACCACCCGGGCCTTCCTGGACGAACTCGGCGACGCGATGGGCATCGAACTCGACGCCGACGACATGGAGGGCACGCTCGCCAGGCTGGGCGGCATCGCCAAGCTCATCGGCGCCACCCTGCGCAACACCGCCAACCCCACCCAGCTGGGCGCCGGTTACAAGGTCAACGTCATCCCGGGCGAGGCCACCGCGCACGTCGACGGGCGGTTCCTGCCCGGCTACGAGGAGGAGTTCCTCGCCGACCTGGACCGCATCCTCGGCCCGAAGGTGCGGCGCGAGGACGTGCACTCCGACAAGGCCGTCGAGACCACCTTCGACGGGGCGCTGGTCGCCGCGATGCAGTCCGCGCTGGTCGCGGAGGACCCGGCCGCCAAGGCCATCCCCTACATGCTCTCCGGCGGCACGGACGCCAAGTCCTTCGACGACCTCGGCATCCGGGGCTTCGGCTTCGCCCCGCTGAAGCTGCCGCCGGAGCTGGACTTCGCCGGGATGTTCCACGGTGTCGACGAGCGGGTGCCGGTGGACGGCCTGAAGTTCGGGGTGCGGGTGCTGGACCGTTTCATCGACGCCTCCTAATCGCTCGCTCATACGAAAGTCACCCTGGGAGAGTGAATGCGACCATAAGCTCGTAGCCTGATTACTCCCTCCTCGTTACTGGTCATGTGATCCGCATTTTGGATCGCGCTTGTCAACTAGGAGGAATAATGATCAAGAAGGTCGTCGCCGCCGCCGCTGCCACCGGTGGACTGGTTCTCGCGGGTGCGGGCCTGGCCGTTGCCGACTCCGGTGCCCAGGGTGCGGCCCTGCACTCCCCGGGTGTCCTTTCCGGCAACGTCGTCCAGGCGCCCATCCACATCCCCGCGAACGTCTGCGGCAACACGATCAACGTGATCGGTCTGCTGAACCCGGCCTTCGGCAACACCTGCATCAACAAGTGACGTTGTGCCTCGCCCCTTGAGGGCCTGAGCCCGTCGGCCCCGGAACGCACGCCGTGTGTTCCGGGGCCGACCGGCCTTATCGGAACGCGAAACGTCGGTACCAGGTCGAAGACAGGGAATTCAGTACATGCGACAGGTCACCCGCAAGGGCCTGATGACGGTGGCGGCGGCCACCGGCGTGATCGCCGCCGCGAGCGGCACCGCCCACGCCACGGGCTCCGGCGCCCAGGGCGGCGCCTCGGGCTCGCCCGGCGTACTCTCCGGCAACTCGGTGCAGGCGCCGGTGCACGCGCCGGTCAACATCTGCGGTAACACGGTCACCGTCATCGGCGGCCTCAACGCCTCGGTGGGCAACGCCTGCGCCAACGGAGGCTCCGGCAAGGACTCCGACGGGCCCGGCGGACACGGCGGCGGGGGACACGGTGACGGGGGGCACAGCGGTGCGGGCCACGGCGGCGGGCACGCCGACGGCCACGCCACCGACTCGCCCGGCGTCGGCTCCGGCAACCACGTCGAGGCGCCGGTGCACGTGCCGGTGAACGTCTGTGGCAACACCGTGAGTGTCGTCGGCGTCGCCAACCCGGCCACCGGCAACGGCTGCGGTCAGGAGGGCGGCGGCGGTCACCCCGGCAACCCGCCCGGCGGCGGTGAGGAGACGCCGCCGGAGGAGCCGGAGGAGCCCGGCAGCCCCGAGGAGCCCGGTGAGCCGGGTGAACCCGGACACCCGGGCGAGCCCGAGGAGCCGGGCAACCCCGGCGAACCCGGCAACCCCGGTGAGCCCGGCACCCCGGAGGAGCCGAGCACCCCGCCGAGCGAGGGCGGCGGCCCGACCCCGGACGGCCCGTCCGTCAGCCAGCCGGCCCCCGAGGCGCAGCTCGCGGACACCGGCAGCGACCTGCCGCTGGGCCTCGCCCTGCCGATGGGCGCGGGCGTACTGCTCACCGGCGCGACGCTCTACCGCAGGGCGCGCGCCTCGATGTGACACACCTCACGGCGAAGACGGAGCGGGCCCCGCTGCATCGGCGGGGCCCGCTCCGTCTCCACCGCCACCGGTCCGCCGCGTCTCACCAGGTGGCGCGCACCTGTCGGATGATCCGACGGCGCAGCCGCACCCTGCGGCTGCCGTCGCGCAGCAGGCTCAGGCGGTACAACTCCCAGTGTCCGTACTCGGCATGGTCGGTCAGCAGACGCGCCGTCTCCCTGCGGGAGACCCCGCGCGGCACGTACACGTCGACAAATTCGTATTCCGGCATCGCATCTATTGTGCGGGCTGGGGCTCGGTACGGATAGCGTCTGCCGTATGTCTGATGCTGTGCAGCCCACCGCTGCCGAGGTACGCGCCGCCGCCGAGGCGGTCAAGACCGCGCTCGACCGTCACCTGGCCGCGGTCGAACGACGGTCGGGGGACGACGACCCGGCCGTCTACGAGGCGTTCAACGAGGTGGCAGCGGCCGCCGAGGCGTACGACGAGCTGCTCTACGACCGTTACGACGAGGTCACTCCCTTCGAGATCCCCGCGGCGGAGGACGCGTTGCCGCCGTACACGGGTCCCGAGGAACCGAACGCGGTGAGTGTGCTGATCCGCCGGGACTACGCCGTGGTGGAGCCGCAGCGGCTGCTGGCGCAGGCCCGCCGGGTCGAGGACGCGGACGACGAACGCGGCTCCGGCACCGGCGCTTCCGGCACGGTGCACGGGGCGCTGGGGCTGCTGTTCGGCGAGTTCGAACCGGACGAGGTCGCCTCCCGGCACAAGGAGTTCGGCCTGGAGGAGGGCGACTCCACGCTGTGGGTCACGGCGGCGGACGAACCGGCCGAGGCCGGCGAATGGCTGGAGGCCCCGTTCGAACACGTCGACGCGCAGCACGTGGTGTGCCGCTTCGACGTCAGCTCGGTCTTCGACGACGAGGCGGACGACGACCTCGACGACGACCTCGACCCGGAGGAACTGGCCGACGCCGACGCCGACGCCGACGCCGACGAGGACGAAGACGAGGACGAAGACGAGGACGAAGACGAGCACGGGGCCGTGGAGCTCGACGAGGACGAGGATCTGGAGCCGCTGGACGCGGATCGCTGAGCGAGCCGTACGCGGCGTACCGGCCATCCGCCTCGTACGGGCTCGTACGCCTCGTATCCCTCGTACGTGCGGCGGTGGTGCCGGGAGCCGGCTCCCGGGGCCACCGCCGTCGGCGTTCCCGCTCGGCGGTCAGTCCGCCGCCGGCTCCCGCGGCGCGAGCAGCGCCGGCAGCCGGGTGGTCCGAGGCTTGGCCGGGACCTCGGCCACGGCCCGGGGCAGTGCCTGGTCCACGCCGTGCACGACGGACAGGTGCCGGGCGGCCCGGCCGAACGCCGTGTACACCCAGGGCCGGCTGAGCGCCTGCGCCGCGTCACCGGGCAGCACCACGACCACCGCGGGCCACCTGCCGCCCGCCGCCTGGTGCGCGGTCAGCGCCCACCCGTGCCGCACCCGGCTCTCCACCTGCTCCCTCGGTACGACCACGGTCCCGCCCGCGCAGGACAGGCGCAGTCCCTCGGCGTCGGCGTCCACCACCCGGCCCGGCAGCGTCCGGCCGGGCACGGGCGTGTAGGCGACCCGGTCGCCCGGGTCGAAGCCGCCGAACCGGCCCGGTCCCGGGTTGAGCCGCTCCTTCAGCGCCGCGTTGAGCGCCCGGGTGCCGGCCGGTCCGCCGTGCCCCGGCGTGATCACCTGAGTCTCCTCGGTGGGTACGCCGATCGCCCGCGGCACCGAGTCCGACACCAGTTGCACGGTGCGGTGCACGGCCTCGCCCGGGTCCCGCACCGGCACGATCACGACTTCCTTGCCGGGCGCCTGGACCTGTTGCAGCTCGCCGATGCCGATGGCGGAGACCAGCTCGCCCAGCGGGCCGGGGTCGGGCTGCCGGGAGGCGATCTGCGGGCAGATCCGGGCCGCCAGCAGATCCGCGAAGACCCGCCCCGGGCCCACCGACCACAGCACCGCCGGGTCGCCGGCCAGCACCAGCCGCGCCCCGTCCGGCAGCGACTCGGTCAGCAGGGCGGCCGCCTCCACATCCAGCAGGGGTGCGTCGCACACGACCAGCAGGTCAAGGCCGAGGGCGCCCTCCCCGTCCCGGCCGGGGCCCTCGGACCCGGCCAGCAGACCGGCGACGGTGGCGACCGGCGGGGGCGCGGCCGCGGCCGAGGTGTCCGCGCCGGGCGCGTCTTCGAGCAGGGCGACGAAACGGTCGCGGCCGGCCGGGCTGGGCGTGGCCGCCCAGGCGCGCAGACCGAGTCCGCCCGCGGCGCGCAGCAGGGCCGCCGGTTCGGCCAGGGCCGCCTCGCCGCCGGTGTGCAGGACCAGACCGTGGCCGGCGACGGCGCTGATCAGGTCGGCGGCGGCCCCCTGCGCCGCGGCGGCGGCCCGCTCCCAGTCCTCCGGGGCCCCGCTCCGCTCCGGGACCGAGCCGGCCAGCCGGGCCAGCCCGTCGGCCAGGCTCTCCTCGGCCATCGCGTACCGCTCCAGCCCGATCAGCACCCGGACCGGACGCTCCGCCTCCGCTTCGCCCTCATCGCCCTCCGCCTGCCGGGGAGCCGGGGCGCCGGTCTCCTCCAGGGCGTCCTGGAAGGCCAGCGCCTCGCCCTCGGCCAGCGCGCTCTGTACGGCGGCGTCCGGGTCCGGCACGCCCCGCCGGGCCAGCGTCGCGGTGAGCGTCGGCAGCTCCAGGGCGGTGTGCCCGGCGAGCGCCGCCTGCTCCAGAAGCCAGCCGGTGACCGCGCGCCCGCGCCGCTCGTCGTCCGGGTGGCAGTCGGCCCCGAGCAGCGCCCGCGCGAAGCCGTCGGCCTGCTCCGGCCGCACCCCGGCGACCCGCAGCAACTGCCAGGGGTCCGCGCGCAGGGTCTCGTCCGCGCCCTCGCCGAGGGCCGCGGCGGCCGACGGGGCGAGCGTCTCGGGGGCGCCGCCCTGAGCCAGTACCTGCCGTACCGCCTGGACGGTCTCCGGCGCGGGCGCCGGGGTCGCCGCGCCGGGTGCCTGGTCGGGCACCGGCTGGGGCCGGCGTACCGGCTCGGACGCGGGGGAGGGGCGGCGGGGGGCGGGCGCCGGCTCGGACGCGGGGGAGGGGCGGCGGGGGGCGGGCGCCGGCTCGGCGAAGACCGTCGCCGCCGGTTTCGCGCCGCTCTCCACGGCCCGGACGGCGGCGAGCAGCTCGGCTGCCGTGCCACTGAGCTTGGTCCCGGCGGCCACCGGCTCCTTGCGCTCCGCCTTGCGCCGCTCGATCCGTTCCCGCTCGATCCGCTGGGCGGCCAGCTCGGCCTCGGCCTCGGACAACTTCTTGGCCTCGGCCTCGGCATCAGCGCCCTGAACGTCGCTGCTCTCGGCGCCGGCGTCCTGCGCGTCGACGCCCTCGACGTCAGCTCCCTCGGCGCCCGCCGGTGTCTCGTCCGCGCCCTCCGCGCCCTCCGTCGCGCCGCCTCCCGCCACAGCACCCGGCGTCGTCGGTCCGGCGTCCACGGTGTCCCCGGGGTCCCCGGTGTTCTCGGCCGGCTCGGGCTCCGTGCTCACAGCGTGCTCCAGTCGTGATCGGGATAGCGGTGCACGGGCTCCGACACGTCGTCGAGCGCCCGGCAGATCTCGTCAGGAAGACTAAGCGCCTCCACTGACAACGCCGCCGTGAGCTGCCGCGCGTTGCGCGCGCCCACGATCGGCGCGGCCACCCCGGGCCGGTCCCGCACCCAGGCCAGCGCCACCTGGAGCGGCGTCACCGCGAGCCCGTCGGCCGCCGTGCTCACCGCGTCCACGATGCGTCCGGCGGCGTCGTCGAGGTAGGGCGCGACGAACGGCGCCATGTGCTCCGACGCCCCGCGCGAGTCGCCCGGAGTCGTGCCACCGCGGTACTTGCCGGTGAGCACCCCGCGCCCGAGCGGTGAGGACGGCAGCAGCCCGACCCCCAGGTCGAGGGCGGCCGGCAACACCTCCCGCTCGATGCCGCGCTGCACCAGCGAGTACTCCAACTGCGTACTCGCCAGCCGGTTGCGCACCCCCGGCGCCGCCAGCTGCCAGGTGGCCGCCTTGGCCAGCTGCCACCCGCAGAAGTTCGACACCCCGGCGTACCGGGCCCGTCCGGTGCTCACCGCCAGGTCGAGGGCGTGCAGCGTCTCCTCCAGCGGGGTGTACGGGTCGTAGGCGTGCACGTGCCACACATCGACGTACTCGGTGCCGAGCCGGGACAGCGAGGCGTCCAGCGCGGAGAGCAGATGGCCGCGCGAGCCGTCGAAGCGGCGGTCGGGATCGGGCACGCTGCCCGCCTTGGTGGAGATCACCAGGTCCCGGCGCGGCACCAGGCCCTCCATCAGCCGGCCCAGCAGGTATTCGGCCTCGCCGTCCCCGTACACATCGGCCGTGTCGACCAGCGTGCCGCCCGCTTCCCAGAACGTTTTCAGGCACTCCGCCGCGTCGTGCTCGTCCGTGTCCCGGCCCCAGGTCAGGGTGCCCAGGCCGATACGGGACACACGCAGGCCGGTGCGGCCGAGATGCCTCTGCTCCATGAACGCCGAGATTACTGGCCACGGCTTCGCCTGTGGGGGCCTGTGGACAACCGGATTCGCCCGCTAAGGTCGGTGCACCAGGGACGTTACTGATCGGTAAGGGGATCGGCCATGCAGCTCGGGATCAACCTCGGTTACTGGGGCGCCGGAATGGACGGGGACAATCTGGCCGTCGCGCAGGAGGCCGACCGGCTCGGCTACGCCGTCTGCTGGGCCGCCGAGGCCTACGGCTCCGACGCAGCCACGGTGCTCACCTGGGTCGCCGCGCAGACCGAGCGGATCGACGTCGGCTCGGCCATCTTCCAGATCCCGGCCCGCCAGCCGGCCATGACCGCGATGACCGCCGCCACCCTGGACTCGCTCTCCGGCGGCCGGTTCCGCCTCGGCCTCGGGGTCTCCGGCCCGCAGGTCTCCGAGGGCTGGTACGGCGTGAAGTTCGACAAGCCGCTGGCCCGCACCCGCGAGTACGTCGAGATCGTCCGCAAGGCGATGTCCCGGGAGCGTCTGACGCACGACGGCGCGCACTGGACGCTGCCGCTGCCCGGCGGCCCCGGCAAGCCCATCAAGCTCACCGTGCACCCGCAGCGCGAGCACATCCCGCTGTACATCGCCGCGATCGGCCCGAAGAACCTGGAGCAGACCGGCGAGATCGCCGACGGCGCCCTGCTGATCTTCCCGTCCGCCGAGCACCTGGAGGAGACGGCGATCCGGCATCTGCGCGCCGGACGCGAGAAGGCGGGCCGGACCCTCGACGGCTTCGACGTCTGCCCGACCGTCCCGCTGGCCGTCGGCGACGACAAGGACGTCGCCGCGCTCGCCGACACCTTCCGTCCGTACACCGCGCTGTACGTCGGCGGCATGGGCAGCCGCAAGCAGAACTTCTACAACCAGCTGGCCGGCCGCATGGGGTACGAGAAGCAGGCCGCCGAGATCCAGGACAAGTACCTGGACGGCGACAAGCAGGGCGCCGCCGCCGCCGTACCGCACGACCTGATCGACCAGACCACCCTGCTGGGTTCGGTCGACCGGATCGCCGACCGGATGCGGGCCTACGCGGCGGCCGGCGTCACCACCCTGACCCTCGCCCCCGCGGGCTTCGCCTTGGAGGAGCGGCTCGCCTCGCTGCGGGCCGGCACGGAAGCACTCGAACGCGCCGGACTCGCCTAGGCGGCGTGGAGAAGTCTTACGGCCGTGGTGGGGGCTCGGGGGTCTTCCCCGCCACGGCCGTCACGGGGAACAACGCCCGCACGCGCGCGTGGTTACGCCCGCGCATGGGCCCGCCTGTCCTTCGTTCGGCGGAGTTGTCCGACACACCTGTTGCCGCGCCCTGTGTCCCGCACTTGACTCGTTCTTCGCGCACCCTTGCGGAACATTGCAGAGGCGGAGAGGTGACCGGTGATGCTGTCGGCCAAGAGTCTGTTCCAGGAGATCCTCGACCACGACGAGTCGTTCCGGCTGTTCTGCTCCATCGCGGCCAGCGGTGAGTCGCAGGGCGGCTGGGAGAACGCGCGGATCGCGGCGCTGGTACCGGAGAGCGAGCGCGCCCTCGCCCCCAAGATCACCCGGCACGGCGCGGACGAGGACAAGCACGGCCGCATCTTCGACGCCCTGCTGAAGAAGCGCGGCCTGGAACCGGTGCCGGTCCCCCCGGAGACCGACTACACGGCGCTCCTGGAGCGGCACGGCATCGGTCTCGCCCACGAGAAGCTCAAGGCCGACCAGCCGCTCACCGTCGAGGACATCATCACGTACCTGGCGCACAGCAGGGTCACCGAGCAGCGGGCGGCCGACCAGATGGTCATGCTCCGCAAGTACTTCGCCGGCCACCCGGACGTGGGCAACGCGGTCCGGATGATCTCGGGGGACGAGGACAACCACCTCGCCTACTCGCACGAGGAACTGCTCCGCTTCGCCGCCGCCGGACACGGCCGGCTCATCCAGCGCACCCTGCGCGCGTGCGCGCTCGCCGAGATCGGCGTCTACCGGGACGTCAGCCTCGCGGTGATGGCGCACATGGGCCGCCTCCTGGGCTGGCCGCGCGCCAAGTCGGCGGCGCTCGCCACGGGCATCCGCGCGATGTACGCCTACGAGCGGCTCGGCGGCTGGCGCCGCATGGTGACTCTGAGGATGCCCGACCGCCGCGACGCCCTCGGCGGCCCGGCGACCCCCGCCCCCGCCTGACCGCAGTAGGACCCGCTAGAGCCAGCCCCGGTGCTTGAACATCCGGTACAGCAGCACCTCCAGGGCGGCCATGAGCGCGATCACCGCCGGGTACGACCACACCCAGTGCAGCTCGGGCATGTGGTCGAAGTTCATGCCGTAGACCCCGGCGATCATGGTGGGGACCGCGGCCATCGCCGCCCACGCGGAGATCTTCCGCATGTCGTCGTTCTGCCGGACGCTCATCTGCGCCAGGTGCGCCGACAGGATGTCCGAGACCAGGCGGTCCAGGCCGTCCACCGACTCGTTCACCCGCAGGATGTGGTCCTGCACATCGCGGAAGAACGGCCGCGCCTGGTCGTTGACGAACGGCACCGGCGCGCCGAAGGAGCCGGTGCCCGCCAGCCGGGTCAGCGGCAGCGCCAGCGGGCCGGTCGCCCGGCGGAACTCCAGGACCTGCCGCTTGAAGGTGTAGATCCGCGACGCCGTGTTCCGCGAGCCGCCGCTGTCCGGCGAGAACACCTCCGCCTCCAGCTCCTCCAGGTCGGTCTGGAGTTCGGTGGCCACCTCCAGGTAGTGGTCGACGGCGGCGTCGGCGATCGCGTACAGCACCGAGGTCGGGCCCTTGCCGAGCAGCTCGGGCTCGTGCTCGAGGCGCTGCCGGACCGCCTTCAGCGCGGCGCCCTCGCCGTGCCGGACCACCACCACGAAGGCGTCGCCAAGGAAGATCATCACCTCGCCGGAGGAGACGGTGTCGCTCTCCGGCTCGTAGACCACCGGTTTGACCACCACGAACAGCGAGTCGTCGTACACCTCCAGCTTGGGCCGCTGGTGCGCCTTCAGAGCGTCCTCCACGGCCAGCGGGTGCAGCCCGAACTCCCGGGTGACGTGCTCGAACTCCTCCTCCGTCGGCTCGTGCAGCCCGATCCACACGAAGCCGCCCGCGGACCGCGCCTGCTCCAGCGCGTCGGAGAAGTCCGCCGGGCCCTCGGAGCGGTGCCCGTCCCGGTAGATGGCACAGTCGACGATCACCGAACCCATTCTCCCCTCGCCCGGACGTCGGTGCCCGGTGCCGTACGCCTACCCTTGGCGCATGCCCACGCTGATCCTGGTCAGGCACGGACGTTCCACCGCCAACACCGAGGGGCTGCTGGCCGGCTGGACGCCCGGCGTCGCCCTCGACGAACGCGGTGCCGCCCAGGCCGCCGCCCTGCCCGCGAGGCTCGCCGCGCTGCCGCTCTCCGAGATCGTCACCAGCCCCCTGCAACGCTGCCAGGAGACCATCCGGCCGCTGCTGGCCGCCCGGCCCGAGCTGCGCGTGCACACCGACGAGCGGATCGGCGAGTGCCACTACGGCGACTGGTCCGGCCGCAAGCTCGCCGAGCTGAACGACGAGCCGCTGATGGAGATCGTGCAGGCGCACCCGTCCGCGGCGGCCTTCCCCGGCGGCGAGTCGATGCGCGCCATGCAGACCCGCGCGGCCGAGGCGGTCCGCGAGTGGAACGCGCGCGTGGAGCGCGACCACGGGCCGAACGCCGTGTACCTGATGTGCTCCCACGGCGACATCATCAAGTCGCTCGTCGCGGACGCCCTCGGCCTCCATCTCGACCTCTTCCAGCGCATCCACGTGGACCCGTGCTCCGTCACGGCGATCCGCTACACCCGGCTGCGGCCCTTCCTGGTGCGGCTCGGCGACACCGGCGACCTCACCTCGCTGGCGCCCCCCGAGGCGCCGCCGGGCGGCGACGCGACGGTCGGGGGCGGCGCGGGCGCACCGTGATCGTCGGCCGCAGTAGGGTGAAGCGGTCCCAGCAGTAGCCACCCCCGAATTCCCATGGAGACAGGACGTGTCCCGTCAGGTGTTCCTCTACGACCAGCCGGACCGCTTCGTGGCCGGCACGGTCGGACTGCCCGGGCGCCGTACGTTCTTCCTCCAGGCCACCGCCGGCCCCCGGGTGACCAGCGTGGCCCTGGAGAAGACACAGGTCGCCGCGCTCGCCGAACGCATGGACGAGCTGCTCGACGAGGTGGTCCGGCGCAGCGGCGGGGTCGCCGCGGTCCCCGCGATGGCGCCCACCGAGCCCGCCGACACCGCCCCGCTGGACGCCCCGGTGGAGGAGGAGTTCCGGGTCGGCACCATGGCGCTGGCCTGGGACGGCGACGACCAGCGCATGATCGTCGAGGCGCAGGCCCTGGTGGAGCTGGACGCCGAGTCCGAGGAGGACCTCGCCGAAGCCGAGGAAAGGCTTCTCCAGGACGAGGAGAACGGCCCCCCGATGCTGCGGGTCCGGCTCACCGGCGCGCAGGCCAGGGCCTTCGCCAAGCGCGCCCTCGACGTCGTCAACGCCGGGCGGCCGCCGTGCCCGCTGTGCAGCCTCCCGCTCGACCCGGAAGGACACGTATGTCCGCGCCAGAACGGATACCGCCGCGGAGCGTGACCGCCGACCCGGTGGCCGTCGACCTGCTCACCCACGGCGAGCTGACCGTCCGCGGCCGCATCCGCGACGCCTCCAACGCGGCGCTGTACTGCACGGTCACCCACCAGGGCCGCGAGGCCGCCTGCGTCTACAAGCCGGTGGCCGGTGAACAGCCGCTGTGGGACTTCCCCGACGGGACCCTCGCCCAGCGCGAGGTCGCCGCGTACCAGGTCTCCGAGGCGACCGGCTGGGGCCTGGTGCCGGTGACCGTGCTGCGCGACGGGCCGTACGGCGAGGGCATGGTCCAGCAGTGGATCGAGGCCACCCCGGACACCGAGTTGCTCGCCCTGGTGGACGCCGAGGAACCGGAGCCCGGCTGGAAGGCCATCGGCCTCGCCGAGGTCGGCGACGGGAAGACCGCGCTGCTGGTGCACGCCGACGACCCGCGGCTGCGGCGGCTGGCCGTGCTGGACGCGGTGATCAACAACGCCGACCGCAAGGGCGGCCACCTGCTGCCCGCCGGCGGCCGGCTCTACGGCATCGACCACGGCGTCACCTTCCACACCGAGGACAAGCTGCGCACCCTGCTGTGGGGCTGGGCGGGGGAGCCGCTGACCGAGGAGGCCCGGACGGTGCTCGGCGCCCTGCGGGAGACGCTCAAGGACGGCGGGAGCCTGGCCACCCGGCTGGCCGAACTGATCACCCCGGCCGAGACCGAGGCCACCCGCGCCCGGGTCGACGCGCTGCTGACCGCCGGGACCCATCCCGAGCCGGGCGGCGAGTGGCCGGCCATCCCCTGGCCGCCCGTGTAGCAGCACATACCGCGGTGATCGGCAAGAACGCCTAACCGGTCATCCTGCCGCCGTCCGGTTCGTGTACGGAACATCCGTCCGGTTACGCTCGTGTCATGCATGCCTGGCCCGCTTCCGAGGTCCCCGCCCTGCCTGGTCAGGGCCGCGACCTGAGGATTCACGACACCGCGACCGGCGGTCCGGTCACCCTCGACCCCGGTCCCGTCGCCCGTATCTACGTCTGCGGCATCACGCCGTACGACGCCACCCACATGGGACACGCGGCGACGTACAACGCGTTCGACCTCGTTCAGCGCGTGTGGCTGGACACCAAGCGGCAGGTTCACTACGTCCAGAACGTCACCGACGTCGACGACCCCCTCCTGGAGCGGGCCGTCCGGGACGGCGTCGACTGGACCGCCCTCGCCGAGCAGGAGACCGCCCTCTTCCGCGAGGACATGACGGCCCTGCGGATGCTCCCGCCGCGGCACTACATAGGCGCCGTGGAGGCCATACCGGGCATCGTCCCGCTGGTCGAGCGGCTCCGCGACGCGGGCGCCGCCTACGAACTCGAAGGGGACGTCTACTTCTCCGTCGAGTCCGACCCGCATTTCGGTCAGGTCTCCCACCTGGACGCCGAGGCGATGCGGCTGCTTTCCGCCGAACGCGGCGGCGACCCGGACCGGCCGGGCAAGAAGAACCCCCTCGACCCGATGCTGTGGATGGCGGCCCGCGACGGCGAGCCCAGCTGGGACGGCGGCTCGCTGGGCCGCGGCCGGCCCGGCTGGCACATCGAGTGCGTCGCCATCGCCCTGGACCACCTCGGCATGGGCTTCGACGTCCAGGGCGGCGGCTCCGACCTCGCCTTCCCGCACCACGAGATGGGCGCCTCGCACGCCCAGGCGCTCACCGGCGAGTTCCCGATGGCCAAGGCGTACGTGCACGCCGGCATGGTCGGCCTGGACGGCGAGAAGATGTCCAAGTCCAAGGGCAACCTGGTCTTCGTCTCCCAGCTGCGCCGCGACGGCGTCGACCCGGCCGCCGTCCGGCTCACGCTGCTCGCCCACCACTACCGGTCCGACTGGGAGTGGACCGACCAGGTGCTGCGGGACGCCGAGGCCCGCCTGGAGCGCTGGCGGGCCGCCGTCTCCCGGCCCGACGGCCCGCCCGCCGAGCCGCTCGTCGAGGAACTGCGCGAGGCCCTCGCCGACGACCTGGACTCCCCGGCCGCGCTGGCCGCGGTGGACCGCTGGGCCGCGCTCCAGCGGGAGTCCGGCGGCACCGACACCGGCGCCCCCGGCGTCGTCTCCCGCGCGGTGGACGCGCTGCTGGGCGTCGCCCTGTAGCGGGCGAGAAGCGACACGAGGGCTTCCGCGGCCGACCCCGCGGAAGCCCTCGTTCATGTGCTGGGCCGTGCTCCTTCGCCGCCGGCCGGCCCCGCGCCCGGTGCACCAGATCTGAAACGGGGGAGGGGGGCTCGGACGAGCCCCCCTCCCCACCTCACTCCTCCGAGGATTCCTCGTCGTCGCCGCCGGTCTTCGGCGGCTTCGGCGGTCGCGGCCGGCCGCCCGGACCGTCCCGTCGGAACGGCGGACCGGGCGGGACCTCGCCGCCGTCCGCCGTCGCGTGGCCGCCCGGTCCGCCGTCCCGGCGCCGCAGATACCGCTCGAACTCGCGGGCGATCGCCTCGCCCGACGCCTCCGGCAGCTCCGCGGTGTCCCGGGCCTCCTCCAGCGTCTGCACGTACTCCGCGACCTCGCTGTCCTCGGCGGCCAGCTGGTCCACCCCCACCTGCCAGGCCCGCGCGTCCTCGGGCAGCTCACCCAGCGGGATGCGGACGTCGATCAGGTCCTCCAGCCGGTTCAGCAGGGCCAGCGTCGCCTTCGGGTTGGGCGGCTGCGACACGTAGTGCGGCACCGCCGCCCACAGCGACACGGCCGGCACGCCCGCGTGCGTGCACGCCTCCTGGAGGATGCCGACGATGCCCGTGGGACCTTCGTACTTGGTCTCCTCCAGGTCCATGCGGCGGGCCAGGTCGGCGTCCGACGTGGTGCCGCTGATCGGGACCGGACGGGTGTGCGGGGTGTCACCGAGCAGGGCGCCCAGGACGACCACCAGCTCGACGCCCAGCTCATGGGCGAAGCCCAGCAGCTCGTTGCAGAACGACCGCCAGCGCATGGACGGTTCGATGCCGCGGACCAGCACCAGGTCGCGCGGCTTGTCACCGCCGACCCGGACCACGGACAGTCTCGTCGTCGGCCAGGTGATCTTGCGCACCCCGGCCTCCAGGAACACCGTCGGCCGGTTCACCTGGAAGTCGTAGTAGTCCTCGGCGTCCAGCGCCGCGAACACCTCGCCCTTCCACTCCCGGTCCAGATGCGCGACCGCGGTGGAGGCGGCGTCGCCGGCGTCGTTCCAGCCCTCGAACGCGGCCACCATGACCGGGTCGATCAGCTCGGGAACCCCCTCGAGCTCGATCACCCAGCGCCTCCTTCCGACGTGCCCTCGCCTAACGACCCAACCTTACGGCGTGCGGCGGGGGCGCCCGCAGCCCCCTTGCACGGGGGAGTGAACGGATCACTGCCCCGTTCCCCGGGGTGGAACACGCGGGAGCGATCACAGGGTCGGATCACAAGGTGGAGCGCAGCCACTGCTCCACCGACGCGATGTGCACGGTCGCCCAGGAACGCGCCGCCTCCGCGTCCCGGTCGCGCAGCGCGGCGAGGATCGCGCGGTGCTCGCGCAGGGTGCGGCCGACCGCGTCCTCCTGGGTCAGACCGCGCCACACCCGGGCCCGGGTGGTCGGCCCGGACAGACCGTCGAGCAGCGAACACAGCACCGTGTTGCCACAGCCGCGCACGATGCCCCGGTGGAACTCCAGATCGCAGGCGACCAGCCGCTCCACCGAGGGTTCGGCACCGAGCGCGTCCAACTGGGCGTCGAGCGCGTCCAGTTCCGCCGCGCTGATCGAGGCCGCCGCCATCGCGGTCGCGGCCGGCTCCAGGATGCGGCGGACGGAGAGGAACTCCAGCACCGTGTCGTCGCGGTGGAAGTCGACCACGAAGCTCAGCGCCTCCAGCAGGAGCTGCGGGTCCAGGCTGGTCACATAGGTGCCGTCGCCCTGCCGCACGTCCAGGATGCGGATCAGGGACAGGGCGCGGACCGCCTCGCGCAGGGAGTTGCGGGACAGCCCGAGTTCGTCGGCGAGCCGGCTCTCCTTGGGCAGCCGGTCGCCGGGGCGCAGCGCGCCGGAGACGATCATGTCCTTGATCTTCTCGATCGCCTCGTCGGTGACTGCCACGCTCGGCCTCCTGCCTCTGCCGGACGCCCCTCAGACATCCGATGTATCAGGCCATTATGGGGGCACCGACACGACAGACGGCGACCCCGGCCCCGAAGGGCGCGGGGCCGCCGCCCGGCGCGGGCGCCTACTTCTTGTCGAGCAGGTCCTGCACCTTGCCGCGCACCTCGTCGGTGGCCAGGCCGCGGATGGTCAGCGTGGTGCGGCGGCGCAGCACGTCGTCCGCCGTCTCGGCCCACTCGTGGTCCCGGGCCCAGACCACCTGCGCCCAGATCTCCGGCGCGTCCGGGTGCACCCGCTCGGCCAGCTCCGGGCTCTCGTTGGCCAGCCGGGCGATGTCCAGGGCCAGCGAACCGTAGTGCGTCGCCAGGTGCTTGGCGGTGTCGGCGGCCATCCGCGGGCCCGGCGCCGGGCCGTCCACCAGCAGCCGGTGGGCGATCGCGCGGGGGTTGGCGACGCCCGGCAGCGGCAGCTTCTTCGGCAGCGAGGAGACCGGTTCGAAGTCGTCGCCGAGGGGGTGGCCCGGCAGCGCCTCCAGTTTCTGCATGACGGTGCGGCCGATGTGCCGGAAGGTGGTCCACTTGCCGCCGGCCACCGACAGCATGCCGCCCCGGCCCTCGGTGACGACCGTCTCGCGCTTGGCCTTGGCCGTGCTCCCGGGCCCGCCCGGCAGGACGCGCAGTCCCGCGAAGGCGTACGTGATGAGGTCGCGGTCCAGCTGCTGGTCCCGGACGGAGAACGCCGCCTCGTCCAGGATCTGGGCTATGTCCTTGTCGTTGACGGCGACGTCCGCCGGGTCGCCCTCGTACTCCTCGTCGGTGGTGCCGAGCAGCAGCATGTCCTCCCAGGGGAGGGCGAAGGTGATCCGGTACTTGTCGATCGGGGTGGCCAGCGCCGCCTTCCAGTGCGAGGTGCGCTTGAGCACCAGGTGCGCGCCCTTGGACAGCCGGATGGACGGCGCCGCGCCCGGGTCCTCCAGCTTGCGCAGGTGGTCGACCCAGGGGCCGGTGGCGTTGAGCACCAGCCGGGCGTTGACGCCGAACTCCTCGCCGGTCAGCCGGTCCGTCAGCTCGGCGCCGGTCACCCGGCCCTTGGTGAAGCGCAGCCCGGACACCGCGGCGTGGTTGAGTACCACCGCGCCCGCGTCGACGGCCGCGCGGACCGTCATCAGCGCCATCCGGGCGTCGTTCATCTGGTCGTCGCCGTAGACGGCCACCGCCTTCAGGTTCTCGGTGCGCAGCTCGGGCACGTCCTGCTGGGCCTTGGCCGGGGAGAGCAGGTGGCCGACGCCGTCGCCGAACGCGGACAGCGCCGAGTACGCGAAGACACCGGCGCCGAGCTTGGCCGCGCCGTGCGGCCCGCCCTTGTACACGGGCAGGTAGAAGGTGAGCGGGTTGGCCAGGTGCGGGGCGACCTGGCGGGAGACCGCGCGGCGCTCGAAGTGGTTCTCCGCCACCAGCTTCACCGCGCCGGTCTGCAGGTAGCGCAGACCGCCGTGGAGCAGCTTGGAGGAGGCGGAGGAGGTGGCGCCGGCGAAGTCGCCGGCGTCGACCAGAGCCACCCTGAGGCCGGACTGCGCGGCGTGCCAGGCGGTGGAGATGCCCAGGATGCCGCCGCCGATGACGAGAAGGTCGTACGACGCCTGGGAGAGCTGCTCCCGGGTCTCGGCCCGGCTCGGGTTCGAGCCGGCGGCCGGGTGCGTCCCCAGGGCAGGTACGGACGTCAGGGTGGACTGAGTGGTCATGGTGGTTCTTACTCCTCGTCCTCGAGCCAGCCCATGGTCCGCTCGACGGCCTTGAGCCAGCTCTTGTACTCGCGGTCGCGGGTGTCCGCGTCCATGCGGGGGGTCCACTCGGCGGCCCGCCGCCAGTTGGCGCGCAGGTCGTCGGTGCTGTTCCAGAAGCCGACGGCCAGGCCGGCGGCGTAGGCGGCGCCGAGGCAGGTGGTCTCGGCGACCATGGGGCGCACCACGGGCGCGTCCACGAAGTCGGCGAGGGTCTGCATCAGCAGGTTGTTGGAGGTCATGCCACCGTCGACCTTGAGGGTGGTCAGCTCCACCCCGGAGTCCTTCGTCATGGCGTCCGCGATCTCCCGCGTCTGCCAGGCGGTGGCCTCCAGGACGGCGCGCGCGAGGTGCGCCTTGGTGACGTACCGGGTCAGGCCGGCGATCACACCGCGGGCGTCGGAGCGCCAGTACGGGGCGAACAGGCCGGAGAAGGCCGGTACGAAGTAGGCGCCGCCGTTGTCCTCGACCGTCAGGGCGAGGGTCTCGATCTCGGCGGCGGTGGAGATCAGGCCCATCTGGTCCCGCATCCACTGCACCAGCGAACCGGTGACGGCGATGGAGCCCTCCAGCGCGTAGACCGGCTCCTGGTCGCCGATCTGGTAGCCGACGGTGGTCACCAGGCCGCTGTAGGAGTTGATGACCTTGTCACCGGTGTTCATCAGCATGAAGGTGCCGGTGCCGTACGTCGACTTGGTCTCGCCCTCGGCGAAACAGGTCTGCCCGAACAGGGCCGCCTGCTGGTCGCCGAGCGCGGAGGCGACCGGGATGCCGCCGAGCAGCTCGCCGAGCTGTCCGCCCTTGATCTCGCCGTAGACCTCGGCGGAGGAGCGGATCTCGGGGAGCATCTGCGGTGGCACGCCGATGGACTCGCAGATCTTCTCGTCCCATTCCCGCTTGCGCAGGTTCATCAGCAGGGTGCGGGAGGCGTTGGTGACGTCGGTGACGTGCCGGCCGCCGTCGACGCCGCCGGTCAGGTTCCAGATGACCCAGCTGTCCATGGTGCCGAAGAGCAGGTCGCCGGCTTCGGCACGCTCGCGCAGGCCGTCGACGTTGTCCAGCAGCCAGCGGGCCTTGGGGCCGGCGAAGTAGGAGGCCAGCGGGAGGCCGGTCTCGCGGCGGAAGCGGTCCTGGCCGACGTTGCGGCCCAGCTCCCGGCAGAGGGCGTCGGTGCGGGTGTCCTGCCAGACGATGGCGTTGTGGACGGGCTCACCGGTGTGCTTGTCCCAGACCAGGGTGGTCTCGCGCTGGTTGGTGATGCCGATGGCCTTGATGTCGTCGCGGGTGATGCCGGCCTTCTGGACGGCGCCGGCGACGACCTCCTGGACGTTGCGCCAGATCTCGTTCGCGTCGTGCTCGACCCAGCCCGGCTTGGGGAAGATCTGCTCGTGCTCCTTCTGGTCGACGGAGACGATGCGGCCGTCGCGGTCGAAGACGATGCAGCGGGAGGAGGTGGTGCCCTGGTCGATCGCGGCGATGAACGGGCCGGTGGTGTGGGTGTCGCTCACTGTTGCTCCTGGGGTCCGTGGTGGTGGCGGTGGGGTACGGCGTGGCTCACGCGAAGGCGACGTTGTAGACGCCCGCGGCGATGGCGGCGCCGATCAGCGGTCCGGCCACCGGGATCCAGGCGTAGCTCCAGTCGGAGCCGCCCTTGTTGGGCAGCGGCAGCAGGGCGTGCACGATGCGCGGGCCGAGGTCGCGGGCCGGGTTGATGGCGTATCCGGTCGGGCCGCCGAGCGAGAGGCCGATGGCGACCACCACGAACGAGGTGATCAGGACGCCGAGCGCGCCGAGACCGTCACCGTCCTGGTTCAGCCCCTGGGTCATGATGGCGAGGATCAGCACGAAGGTGCCGATGATCTCGGTAACCAGGTTCTGCCACGTGTTGCGGATCTCCGGGCCGGTGGAGAAGACGCCGAGCACCGGGCCCGCGCCCTTCTCCTGGGCCTCCACCGACTTGGCCGTGGTGTCCTGGGCGCCCGGACCGCCGACGATCTCCTTGTCGGTGAGGTGGGCGTGGAACTGGCCGTAGTAGGCGAGCCACACCAGGGTGGCGCCGATCAGGGCGCCGAGGATCTGGCCGCCCCAGTAGACCGGGACGTCGCCCCAGTTGCCGTCCTTGATCGCCAGGGCCAGCGTGACGGCCGGGTTCAGGTGGGCGCCGGAGAGCGGGGTGGAGATGTAGGCCCCCACCATGACGGCGAAGCCCCAGCCGAGCGCGATGGCCACCCAGCCGGCGTTCTGCGCCTTGGACTTCTTGAGTGTGACGGCGGCGCAGACGCCACCGCCGAGCAGAATGAGTATGGCGGTACCGATGGTCTCGCCGATGAAGATGTCGGAGCTGGACACCCGCGACTCCTTTGTCCTTCGTCCAGGGAAGCCGGCCCTTGAGGTCGTCCACTCTATCGCGTGATGCCGGTAGGTGTTCGACAATGCCGACCGATGGACGGAGTCTCATCCCGACATCGCACGCACGTCAAGAGCTCTGTTGTCCAAAACACGATTGATACCGATCAGTCCCCTGATCAAACTTTGGTGAGGTCTGTCGTCTTACGGTGATGTATTGCCGTTTTCCGGCTGGTCCCGGGCATGCCGAGCGCCGGGACGCTGCCCTCGGCGCCCCGGTGCCGCCCGCCGCGGCGGGGTCAGAAACGTCCGGCGCCCAGATCCCGGGAGACCGCGCGGGCGCAGTCCCGCACCGCCGCGATCAGCTCGGGGCGCAGCTCGCCCTCCTGGCAGAGCCGCTCCACGGCGCCCGTGATGCCGACCGAGCCGACCGGCATCCGCCGCCGGTCGTGGATGGGGGCGGCGATCGAGGCGACGCCCTCCCAGGTCTCCTCGACGTCCGCCGCGTAGCCCCGCGCGCGGGTGAGGTCCAGTACGTGCTCGAAGGCGTCCGGCGCGCAGATGGTCCGGTCGGTGAAGGCCCGGCGCTCGGTCTCCAGCGCCTCGCTGTGCGCGACCGGGTCGTAGGCGGACAGCACCTTGCCCAGCGCCGTGGAGTGCAGCGGCTGCATGGCGCCGATCTCCAGCACCTGCCGGCTGTCGTCGGGCCGGAAGACGTGGTGCACGATCAGCACGCCCTGCTGGTGCAGCACGCCCAGGTGGACGCTCTCGCCGCTGGAGCGGGCCAGGTCGTCGGTCCACACCAGGGCGCGCGCCCGCAGCTCGTGCACGTCGAGATAGGTGGTGCCCAGACGCAGCAGCTCGGCGCCCAGCTGGTAGCGCCCGGAGGCGGTGTCCTGCTCGACGAAGCCCTCCGCCTGGAGGGTGCGCAGTATGCCGTGGGCGGTGCCCTTGGCCAGGCCCAGCGACGAGGCGATGTCGGAGAGGCCGAGCCGTCGTTCGCCGCCCGCGAGCAGCCGCAGCATCGCGGCCGCCCGTTCGAGCGACTGGATGTTCCGTGCCATCGCCGTCCCGCCTCCGTCCCGTCCTACCGTCGACGCGCGACGTCACTTCCACTGTTCGGCAATGCCGAACACTACCGGTCCATGCCGACCTCCCGCCAATGGCCGGTGGGCAACTGTGGCACTCTTCGGCCACCCCGGGCTCCGCCGCGCCGCCCCCGCCGAGGCCGGCCGGCGCCCCCGTCTCATCCTCGTCCGTCCCGTGGACGCCCTGACCGCGGGTCCCGTCTCCCGGCTACCCTGGCGGCGTGCGCCCGCCCGGTGTGTTGTGTACCGATGACCCCGGGAAGCCGCAAAGCCGACAGCCGTCGCATCCTAGGGAGCCCGTACATGGCCTCGTCGCCGTCCACCCCGTCCGCCGACACCCGGACCCGTGTCACCGCCCTGCGCGAGGCGCTCGCCACCCGTGTGGTGGTCGCCGACGGTGCGATGGGCACCATGCTCCAGGCGCAGAACCCCACGCTGGA
>NZ_JBQOUX010000160.1:0-14098 GCF_052216785.1 Streptomyces sp. JW3
CCACGACACCTGGTCGGCCGGGTCGTTCTTCACCAACCCGATCCTCACCGACGAGGAGTTCGCCGCGTTCCACGCGCGCGCGGTGGCCCGGCTCGGCGACGGCGTGCGGCCGCCCGCCTACCCGGCCGGTCCGGGCCGTACCAAGACCTCCGCCGCCTGGCTGATCGACAAGGCGGGCTTCACCAAGGGCTACGGCACCGGCCCGGCCCGGATCTCCACCAAGCACACCCTGGCCCTGACCAACCGGGGCTCGGCCACCACGGAGGACCTGCTCGCCCTGGCCCGCGAGGTCGTCGCCGGGGTGCGCGACGCGTTCGGGGTCACCCTCGTCAACGAGCCGGTGACGGTCGGCGTCAGCCTCTGAGCCGCCCGCCCGGCCTCAGTAGGCGACCCCGACCGCCTGCCGCACCGTCTCGGGGTCACCGAGGGCCGCGAGCATCGCGTGGGCCACGTCCGCGCGGGCCACGAACCGGCCCCTGGGCGGATTGCCGCCGACGACCCGGCGGTACCGGCCGGTGCCGGGCCGGTCCTGGAGCCGCGGCGGCCGGACGACCGTCCAGTCGGCGGCACTGGCGGCCAGTTCCGCCTCCATCCGGCGCAGATCGCCGTAGACGTCCCCCAGGACCCGCCAGAGCACGGCCCGCAGGCCGCGGTCGACCAGGCCGTCCCCGTCCGACACCGGGCCGAGCGGCGCGGCGCTGACCACCACCAGCCGCCGCACCTCCGCCGCCGCCATGGCCGCCAGCACCGTACGGGTCAGCCGGCTGGTGACGCCGGCGTCCCCGCGGCCGCGCGCGCCGAGCCCGGACAGCACCGCGTCCCGTCCGGCGACCGCGGGCCGCAGCCGCCCGGCGTCGGACAGGTCCGCGCGGAACACCTCCAGGCGGTCACCGGTCACCGGCAGCCGGGCCGGGTCCCGGACCACCGCCGTGACCTCGTGCCCGGCGGCCAGCGCCTGCCGGACGAGCTCCCGGCCCACACCGCCGGTGGCTCCGACCACGGTCAGCCGCATGGCGTACCTCCCCTGTTCGACGGGCTGCTCGCTCAATCGTCGCCGGGAGGCGCCGCGCCGATCCAGGCGTCCACGTCGGACAGCAGCTTCGTCTTGATGTCCTCGGGCGCCGCCGAGCCGCGCACCGACTGCCGGGCCAGCTCGGCCAGTTCGGCGTCGGTGAAACCGTGGTACCGGCGGGCGATCTCGTACTGCGCCGCCAGCCGGGAGCCGAACAGCAGCGGGTCGTCCGCGCCCAGCGCCATCGGCACCCCCGCGTCGAACAGCTTGCGCAGCGGCACGTCCGCGGGCTTCTCGTAGACGCCCAGGGCCACGTTGGACGCCGGGCACACCTCGCAGGTGATCTGCCGGTCCGCGAGCCGCTTCAGCAGCCGCGGGTCCTCCGCCGCCCGCACGCCGTGCCCGATCCGGTCGGCCGCCAGGTCGTCCAGGCAGTCCCGGACCGAGGCCGGGCCGGTCAGCTCGCCGCCGTGCGGCGCGGACAGCAGGCCGCCCTCCCGGGCGATGGCGAACGCCCGGTCGAAGTCCCGGGCCATGCCGCGCCGCTCGTCGTTGGAGAGCCCGAAGCCGACCACGCCCCGGTCCGCGTAGCGCACCGCGAGCCGGGCCAGCGTCCGCGCGTCCAGCGGGTGCTTCATCCGGTTCGCGGCCACCAGTACCCGCATCCCGAGCCCGGTCTCCCGCACCGTGCTGTCCACCGCGTCCAGGATGACCTCCAGCGCCGGGATCAGACCGCCCAGGCGCGGCGCGTACGAGGTCGGGTCGACCTGGATCTCCAGCCACCCCGAGCCGTCCCTGAGGTCCTCCTCGGCGGCCTCCCGCACCAGCCGCTGGATGTCCTCGGGCTCTCTGAGGCACGAGCGGGCCGCGTCGTAGAGCCGTTGGAAGCGGAACCAGCCGCGTTCGTCCGTCGCCCGCAGCTTCGGCGAATGACCGCCGGACAGCGCCTCGGTCAGGACGTCGGGCAGCCGGACGCCGTGCTTGTCGGCGAGTTCCAGCAGGGTGGCGGGGCGCATCGACCCGGTGAAGTGCAGGTGCAGATGGGCCTTCGGCAGCTCAGAGACATCACGTACACGCTCCATCCAAGGATCTTGCCGTACGCCGGGCGGGTCCCGGTAGCCGATTGCCCGTACGGGGTCTTGCTCGCACAAAAGAAGGGGTCAGTCCTGAACGTTCAGGACTGACCCCTGACTGAAGGCGACGCTCAGTCCCTGGCCTCCGCCAGCAGCTTCTGGATGCGGCTCACGCCCTCGACGAGGTCCTCGTCGCCCAGCGCGTAGGAAAGGCGCAGGTAGCCGGGGGTGCCGAAGGCCTCGCCGGGCACCACCGCGACCTCGGCCTCCTCCAGGATGAGCGCGGCCAGCTCCACCGTGTTCTGCGGACGGCGGCCGCGGATCTCCTTGCCGATCAGCGCCTTGACCGACGGGTAGGCGTAGAACGCGCCCTCCGGCTCGGGGCACAGGACGCCGTCGATCTCGTTGAGCATCCGCACGATGGTCTGGCGGCGGCGGTCGAACGCCTCGCGCATGGTCGCCACCGCGTCCAGGGAGCCGGAGACGGCGGCCAGGGCCGCGGCCTGCGACACGTTCGCGACGTTGGAGGTGGCGTGCGACTGGAGGTTGGCGGCGGCCTTCACCACGTCCTTGGGGCCGATCACCCAGCCGACCCGCCAGCCGGTCATCGCGTACGTCTTGGCGACGCCGTTGACCACGACGCACTTGTCGCGCAGCTCGGGCACCACGGCCGGCAGCGACACGGCGGAGGCGCCGCCGTAGACCAGGTGCTCGTAGATCTCGTCGGTCAGCACCCACAGGCCGTGCTCGACGGCCCAGCGGCCGATGGCCTCGGTCTCGGACTCGGTGTAGACCGCGCCGGTCGGGTTGGACGGAGAGACGAAGAGGACGACCTTGGTCTTCTCCGTGCGGGCCGCCTCCAGCTGCTCGACGCCGACCCGGTAGCCGGTCGTCTCGTCCGCGACGACCTCGACCGGGACACCGCCGGCCAGCCGGATCGACTCGGGGTACGTCGTCCAGTACGGCGCCGGGACGATGACCTCGTCGCCCGGGTCGAGGATGGCGGCGAACGCCTCGTAGATGGCCTGCTTGCCGCCGTTGGTGACCAGGATCTGGCTGGCGTCGACCTCGTAGCCGGAGTCGCGCAGCGTCTTCGCGGCGATCGCGGCCTTCAGCTCGGGCAGGCCGCCGGCCGGGGTGTACCGGTGGTACTTCGGGTTCTTGCAGGCCTCGATCGCCGCCTCGACGATGTAGTCGGGGGTCGGGAAGTCGGGCTCACCGGCGCCGAAGCCGATCACCGGACGCCCGGCGGCCTTGAGCGCCTTCGCCTTGGCGTCGACGGCGAGGGTGGCGGACTCGGAGATCGCGCCGACTCGGGCGGAGACCCGGCGCTCGGTGGGAGGGGTTGCAGGGCTCATGCGCCCCATCGTTCCAGACCGGAAACCTGCCCGGCACGCGGGTTTCACGTACTGAACAGGTCCGGACAAAGGGCTGAACAACAGTCCGGAACCGCCCTCCGGCCAGGGCGATCTTCGGTCACACCGGGCGGACGGGCCGCTCACTGGCCCTTTCTGTTCGACGCCCG
This sequence comes from Streptomyces sp. JW3, assembly GCF_052216785.1. NCBI lineage: Bacteria > Bacillati > Actinomycetota > Actinomycetes > Kitasatosporales > Streptomycetaceae > Streptomyces > Streptomyces sp. JW3. Next base: position 3,611 of record NZ_JBQOUX010000160.1, read on the forward strand.
GCGCCGAACCACGTACACTCACACCTCGTCGGCCTCCAGCAGCCCGCGCTCATCCGGTGCACACCAAGCACCCGGGCGGATGCGGTACGTTGGGGGGCACACAAAGGGTCGTAGCTCAATTGGTAGAGCACTGGTCTCCAAAACCAGCGGTTGGGGGTTCAAGTCCCTCCGGCCCTGCTACACACACCTTCGCCAGGATGTGTGCGCATGTACGTACAGCAATGCACCGCCGTGCGGCTCAGACCGGGCGCGGCACGGCCACGACCCGGAATCAGGTGAGGACGAGTGACGGACGCCGTGGGCTCCATCGACATGCCTGATGCCCAGGACGAGGCGCCGGACTCCAAGAAGAAGCAGCGCAAGGGCGGCAAGCGTGCCAAGAAGGGCCCCCTGAAGCGTCTCGCGCTCTTCTACCGCCAGATCATCGCGGAACTCCGCAAGGTGGTCTGGCCGAGTCGCAATCAGCTGACGACGTACACCACTGTGGTGATCATCTTCGTCGTCATCATGATCGGCCTGGTCACCGTGATTGACTATGGGCTCAGCCACGCCGCCAAGTACGTCTTCGGCTGACCCGCGAGCGAAGAGCGCCGAGGTACCCGGCGCTCCTTTCGCGTGTTCCACCCCTATGTATCCAGGAAGAAGCAGCCACCGTGTCTGACCCGAACGTGAACGACGCCGTTGAGCCTCACGAGGTGGAGGCCGAGTCCGTCAAGGACGAGTTCGACGCCGTCGACACCGCGTCGGGCGACGAGGACACCGAGACCGCCGAGACCTCTGCCGAGGCCGAGGTCGAGGCTGCCGACGCCGAGTCCTCCGAGGACGCCGAAGCCGAGTCCGAGGACGAGGACGACGCCGTCGAGGCCGCCGCCGACGAGGCGGAGACCGAAGAGGCCGAGGACGAGCCCGACATCGACCCGGTCGAGAAGCTCCGCCAGGAACTGCGTGTCCTGCCCGGCGAGTGGTACGTCATCCACACCTACGCCGGCTACGAGAACCGCGTGAAGACCAACCTGGAGCAGCGCGCCGTCTCGCTCAACGTCGAGGACTACATCTTCCAGGCCGAGGTGCCGCAGGAAGAGGTCGTCCAGATCAAGAACGGCGACCGCAAGACGATCCGCCAGAACAAGCTGCCGGGTTACGTCCTGGTCCGCATGGACCTGACCAACGAGTCCTGGGGTGTCGTCCGCAACACCCCGGGCGTCACCGGCTTCGTCGGCAACGCCTACGACCCGTACCCGCTGACCCTGGACGAGATCGTCAAGATGCTCGCCCCGGAGGCCGAGGAGAAGGCCGCCCGCGAGGCCGCCGAGGCCGAGGGCAAGCCGGCGCCGCAGCGCAAGGTCGAGGTCCAGGTGCTGGACTTCGAGGTCGGCGACTCGGTCACCGTCACCGACGGCCCGTTCGCCACCCTCCAGGCCACGATCAACGAGATCAACGCCGACTCGAAGAAGGTCAAGGGCCTGGTCGAGATCTTCGGCCGGGAGACGCCGGTCGAGCTGTCCTTCGACCAGATCCAGAAGAACTGACCTTCTGGCTCACCAACGTCCGAGCAGGTCAGACGGTCGCTCCGGCGAGCGTCTGACCTGCTCGGTTTTTAGCCGCACATCCATACCCGCTATCGTTGTGCGGTATGCCTGCGTCCGGGTTGTCGCCCGGGTGTGGGCAGGACCCGAATCGAAAGGACCCGGAGAGCTATGCCTCCCAAGAAGAAGAAGGTCACGGGGCTCATCAAGCTCCAGATCCAGGCCGGTGCCGCGAACCCGGCCCCGCCGGTCGGCCCCGCGCTGGGTCAGCACGGCGTCAACATCATGGAGTTCTGCAAGGCCTACAACGCGGCGACCGAGTCGCAGCGTGGCTGGGTCATCCCGGTGGAGATCACGGTCTACGAGGACCGCTCCTTCACCTTCATCACCAAGACCCCGCCGGCCGCGAAGATGATCCTCAAGGCCGCGGGTGTGGAGAAGGGCTCCGGCGAGCCGCACAAGACCAAGGTCGCGAAGATCACGCGCGACCAGGTCCGTGAGATCGCCACCACCAAGATGCCCGACCTCAACGCCAACGACCTGGACGCCGCCGAGAAGATCATCGCCGGCACCGCCCGTTCCATGGGCGTCACGGTCGAGGGCTGACCTCCACCCCCGTACACAAGCAGTAGTAGTGGCAGGGCCTGCTCGGCCCCCGGACCACGACTCCTCTTCAAGCCAACAGGAGCAGTAGTGAGCAAGCGCAGCAAGTCTCTCCGCGCTGCGGACGCCAAGATCGACCGGGACAAGCAGTACGCCCCGCTCGAGGCCGTCCGTCTCGCCAAGGAGACCTCCACGACCAAGTTCGACGGCACCGTCGAGGTCGCCTTCCGCCTGGGTGTCGACCCGCGCAAGGCCGACCAGATGGTCCGTGGCACCGTGAACCTCCCGCACGGCACCGGTAAGACCGCCCGGGTCCTGGTCTTCGCGACCGGTGACCGTGCCGAGGCCGCGACCGCCGCGGGCGCCGACATCGTCGGCTCCGACGAACTGATCGACGAGGTGTCGAAGGGCCGTCTGGACTTCGACGCCGTCGTCGCCACCCCGGACCTCATGGGCAAGGTCGGCCGCCTCGGCCGCGTCCTCGGCCCGCGTGGTCTGATGCCGAACCCGAAGACCGGCACCGTGACCCCGGACGTGGCCAAGGCCGTGACCGAGATCAAGGGCGGCAAGATCGAGTTCCGTGTCGACAAGCACGCGAACCTGCACTTCATCATCGGCAAGACGTCGTTCGACGACACCAAGCTGGTGGAGAACTACGGCGCGGCCCTGGAGGAGATCCTCCGGCTGAAGCCGTCCGCCGCCAAGGGCCGCTACATCAAGAAGGCCGCCATCAGCACCACGATGGGCCCCGGCATCCCGGTCGACTCCAACCGCACCCGCAACCTCCTCGTCGAGGAGGACCCGGCCGCGGTCTGAGCCTGAGGCTCACCCCGGAGCACCGGTTCACGGGCCCCGCACCCTTTCCAGGGTGCGGGGCCCGTCCCCTTTTCCGGGCCGGTTGTCAGTGCTGTGCGTTAGCTTTCTGGTACGGGGACTACTGGGGGGCGGGTGACAGCGATGACGGGGACGGGCGGGCGGCGACCGGCGGGGCGGATGGCGCTCACGGTGGCGGCGGTGATCGCGCTGGTGGCGCTGTGCACGGGCGCCTGCGGTCCGTCCGACGACGCCGAGGGCGCCGGCGAGCGGGCGGCCGGGCCGCCGCCGGCCGCGGTGCTCGCCGGGCTGCGCGAGGCCGAGCGGGCCACGGAGCGGGCCCGCTCCGCGCGCGTGAAGTCCACGACGCGGATCGGTTCCACGATCTCCCTGACCGCGGAAGGCGCCCTCGGCTGGACCGACGACCGGGTCACCGGCACCCTCACGCTCACCTACACCGGCGGCGAGCTGGCCGACAGCATGCGGCAGCTGGGCAGCGCGTCGATGGAGGCCCGGTATCTGCCGGACGCGTACTACGCGCGCATGGGCGACGTCTTCGCCGCGCAGGCGGGCGGCCGGCACTGGGTGCGATACGGGTACGAGGATCTGGACGACCTCGCGGGCAGCTCCGGCGCGGAGCTGGGCGACCAGATACGGGCGGCCACCCCGGACCGGTCGCTGGACCTGCTGCTGGCCTCCGACGACGTGCGGGAGGTCGGCGCGGAGCGGGTGCGCGGCCGGCTCACCACGCACTACTCGGGCACGGTCCGGGACACCGACGCGGGGGTCACCGGCCAGACCGTCGAGGTCTGGATAGACGGCCGGGACCTGCTGGTGAAGAAGGTCGAGCGGGCGACCACGTCGGACGGCGAGCTGACCCAGACCGCGCACTACCGTGACTACGGGGTACGGGTGAGCGCCCAGCGGCCCCCGGCGGACGACACCCGGGACGTGACGGAGCTGCTGGACGGCACGGGTGGGACGGGCGGCACCGGCGCGACCGGTGGGAGCGGTGGGACCAGCGGGGCGGCGGAAACCGAGGGGGAATCGGGTCCTCCGCTGGGATAAGCTCACAGGGTTTTCAAAAGATTCGACAAACTGTTCCTTTTATTTCCTTGGGGGGAATCGATGGAGCGCGGTACAGGTAAGCGGGGCGGGGCCACCCTCGCCGGGATAGCGGCGCTGGTGCTGGCGGGCGGCGCGGTCGGCTGCGGCGCGGAGCAGGACGGGGCCGCCGGGCGGACCGTCCACCAGGTGATCACGGCGGCGTACGAGAAGACCGCCGAGGCGAAGTCCGCCAAGATCGAGATGACCATGTCGACGCCGGCCGCGATGGAGGGCGGCGGCGACATGAGCATGAGCGGCGTGATGGGCTGGGACCCGACCGTCATGGACGTGACGATGAAGGGCTCCATGCTCGGCGCCGAGGCGGGCGCCCCGGAACAGAGCCGGATGATCTGGCAGGACAACGTCATGTACATGGACCTGGGGGCCGAGGCCGCCAAGGAGATGGACGGCAAGCGCTGGATGAAGCTCGACCTGGCCGCCGCGGCGGAGATGGCCGGGGACGAGGCGCTGACCAAGCAGATGACGTCCGGCCTGGAGAGCATGGACCAGAACCCGGTCGACCAGCTCGCCCTGCTGCTGGAGTCGCCCAACCTCAAGCACGTCGGCACCGAGAAGGTGGCCGGCGTCGAGGCGGAGCACTACAAGGGCACGCTCACCGTCAAGGAGATGATGGCGAGCAACGACAGCCTGGACGTCCTCGACGCCAAGGAGCGCAAGCAGCTCCTGGACAGCATCGAGCAGGCCGGCATCAAGGGCTACGACACCGAGGTGTGGGTCAACGAGGACGACCTGCCGGTCCGCATGGACGTGACGATGGAGTCCCCGGAGGGCGACATCGACATGAGCATGAAGTTCTCGGACTACGGCGCCAAGGCCCAGGTCGAGGTGCCGCCGGCCAGTGACACCGCCGACCTGTTCGAGAAGCTCAAGGAGATGACCGAGGCGCTGGAAGGGCTGGACGACGTGTCGTCGGATCTCGGCGGCTCCACCGAGGACCTCGACAAGGAGCTCGCCGACATCGAGAAGGAGCTGGCCGAGCTGGAGCAGATGGACACCTCCGGCGCGTGAGGACGGTCAGAGCACTGACCGGATTTGCCTGCCGGCGATCCGGTCGCGTACTCTCCTGAAGAAGCCAAAGACCGCTGGTCGTTGCCGCACGTTCGAAAGAAAGTGCGGTGGCCGAAGGATCCGCTGAACAGCGGACGACCCGCGCAGGTGTCAGTGGAGAAGCTCCCGACCAGTTCGTACCGTGCGCGTGCGAATGACATCGGTTGAGCTACGCCCCGTGCGCCTGCGCCGGGGCGTTTCGTTTTCTCCAGTCCTCCTTCGGGTCCGCGCGGTCCGAATCACCCGGAAGGAGGCCGAAACTCTATGGCGAGGCCCGACAAGGCTGCTGCGGTAGCCGAGCTGACGGACCAGTTCCGCAACTCGAACGCCGCCGTGCTGACCGAGTACCGCGGTCTCACCGTGGCGCAGCTCAAGACGCTGCGCCGGTCGCTCGGTGAGAACGCCCAGTACGCCGTGGTGAAGAACACGCTGACCAAGATTGCGGCCAACGAGGCCGGGATCACGACGCTCGACGACCAGTTCAATGGTCCGACGGCGGTCGCCTTCATCACCGGTGACCCGGTGGAGTCGGCGAAGGGTCTGCGCGACTTCGCCAAGGACAACCCGAATCTCGTCATCAAGGGCGGTGTCCTTGACGGCAAGGCGCTGTCCGCCGACGAGATCAAGAAGCTTGCGGACCTCGAGTCCCGCGAGGTTCTGCTCTCCAAGCTGGCCGGTGCCTTCAAGGGCAAGCAGTCCCAGACTGCTCAGCTCTTCCAGGCGCTGCCGTCGAAGCTCGTCCGCACCGTGGACGCGCTCCGTGCCAAGCAGGACGAGCAGGGCGGTGCCGAGTAATTCGGCTCGCTTTCTGACCCACGCCGCCTGAGCGCGGCAACGGTCGCAGCGGGCCCGACTACGCCCGCCTCACCCAGTACATCCGGCACCCCCTGCCGAATAGTGGAAGGACCGCCATCATGGCGAAGCTCAGCCAGGACGACCTGCTCGCCCAGTTCGAGGAGATGACCCTCATCGAGCTCTCCGAGTTCGTGAAGGCGTTCGAGGAGAAGTTCGACGTCACCGCCGCCGCCGCGGTCGCCGCCGCCCCGGCCGGCCCGGCCGCCGCCGCCCCGGTGGAGGAGGAGAAGGACGAGTTCGACGTCATCCTCACCGGTGCCGGCGACAAGAAGATCCAGGTCATCAAGGTCGTGCGCGAGCTGACCTCCCTGGGTCTGAAGGAGGCCAAGGACCTCGTGGACGGCGCCCCGAAGCCCGTCCTCGAGAAGGTCGCCAAGGACGCCGCCGAGAAGGCCGCCGAGTCCCTCAAGGGCGCCGGCGCCTCCGTCGAGGTCAAGTAACACCTTCGCGTCCGGGTGAACAGTCCCTGGGGCTGTAACGCGTACGCACCGAAGAGCGATCATCCATCCGGGTGGTCGCTCTTCGTCGTTCCCGGGCCCCCGCCGTGGTTGCCTTGCGACCGAGTGTGTGCGGGGTATGGTGATCTTCGTCGTGTCTTCGAGCGCCCCGGTTCGGGCAAGGGGGGCCTTGACGAACCGCACGCAGCGCGCAATTCTCAGGACGCGTCGTCACAACGATCCGGGTTCCGAGGCATGGATCGACGGCGCAGAGGGAAGTATGAACCTGCGTTGAGGGCAGCTTGCCGCAGACGTTGAGAAGAGGGTAGTGAGGCGCTCCGTAGAGCGGGACTGGACATCAGTGTGCCAAGTGGCTACACTGACCCTTTGCGCTGCCTGTTAGCTGCTCCCTGCCCGTCACCAGGGGCATGCCCTCGCTTCAGTACAGACGACCGGATCGGCCCTGAGCTGGCCTTATGGCTAGATAAGGGAGCCTGTCTCTGTGCAGAGTGAGGGACCGGTACGCGCGTAGTGAGTCCGAGCCCTCGGAAGGACCCCCTCTTGGCCGCCTCGCGCAATGCCTCGACCGCGAATACGAACAACGCTGCCAGCACCGCCCCGCTGCGCATCTCTTTTGCAAAGATCAAGGAGCCCCTCGAGGTTCCGAACCTTCTCGCGCTGCAAACCGAGAGCTTCGACTGGCTGCTCGGCAACGACGCGTGGAAGGCTCGCGTCGAGGAGGCTCTGGAGTCCGGTCACGACGTCCCCACCAAGTCCGGCCTGGAGGAGATCTTCGAGGAGATCTCCCCGATCGAGGACTTCTCCGGGTCGATGTCGCTGACCTTCCGCGACCACCGCTTCGAGCCGCCGAAGAACTCCATCGACGAGTGCAAGGAGCGCGACTTCACGTTCGCCGCCCCGCTCTTCGTCACCGCCGAGTTCACCAACAACGAGACCGGCGAGATCAAGTCCCAGACCGTCTTCATGGGTGACTTCCCGCTCATGACGAACAAGGGCACCTTCGTCATCAACGGCACCGAGCGTGTCGTGGTGTCGCAGCTGGTCCGTTCGCCGGGTGTCTACTTCGACTCCTCCATCGACAAGACGTCCGACAAGGACATCTTCTCCGCCAAGATCATCCCGTCCCGGGGTGCCTGGCTGGAGATGGAGATCGACAAGCGCGACATGGTCGGTGTGCGCATCGACCGCAAGCGCAAGCAGTCCGTGACCGTCCTGCTCAAGGCGCTCGGCTGGACCACCGAGCAGATCCTGGAGGAGTTCGGCGAGTACGAGTCCATGCGCGCCACCCTGGAGAAGGACCACACCCAGGGCCAGGACGACGCGCTGCTCGACATCTACCGCAAGCTGCGTCCGGGCGAGCCGCCGACCCGCGAGGCCGCGCAGACGCTGCTCGAGAACCTGTACTTCAACCCGAAGCGCTACGACCTCGCCAAGGTCGGCCGCTACAAGGTCAACAAGAAGCTCGGCGCCGACGCCCCGCTGGACGCCGGCATCCTGACCGTCGAGGACGTCATCGCCTCGATCAAGTACCTGGTCAAGCTGCACGCCGGCGAGACCGAGACGGTCGGCGACAACGGGTCGCCGGTCGTCGTCGAGACCGACGACATCGACCACTTCGGCAACCGCCGGCTGCGCAGCGTCGGCGAGCTCATCCAGAACCAGGTCCGTACGGGTCTGGCGCGGATGGAGCGCGTGGTGCGCGAGCGCATGACGACCCAGGACGTCGAGGCGATCACGCCGCAGACCCTGATCAACATCCGGCCGGTCGTCGCCTCCATCAAGGAGTTCTTCGGCACCAGCCAGCTGTCGCAGTTCATGGACCAGAACAACCCGCTGTCGGGTCTCACCCACAAGCGCCGCCTGTCGGCTCTTGGCCCGGGTGGTCTCTCCCGTGAGCGGGCCGGCTTCGAGGTCCGTGACGTGCACCCCTCGCACTACGGCCGCATGTGCCCGATCGAGACGCCCGAAGGCCCGAACATCGGTCTGATCGGCTCGCTCGCCTCCTACGGCCGGGTCAACGCGTTCGGCTTCGTCGAGACGCCGTACCGCCGCGTCACCGACGGTGTCGTCACCGACGAGGTCGACTACCTGACCGCCGACGAGGAGGACCGCTTCGTCATCGCGCAGGCCAACGCCACGCTCACCGACGACATGCGGTTCGCCGAGGCGCGCGTGCTGGTCCGCCGCCGTGGCGGCGAGGTCGACTACGTCACCGGCGAGGACGTCGACTACATGGACGTCTCGCCGCGCCAGATGGTGTCGGTCGCGACCGCGATGATCCCGTTCCTGGAGCACGACGACGCCAACCGCGCCCTGATGGGCGCGAACATGATGCGGCAGGCGGTGCCGCTCATCAAGAGCGAGTCGCCGCTGGTCGGCACCGGCATGGAGTACCGCTCCGCGGTCGACGCCGGTGACGTGGTCAAGGCCGAGAAGCCGGGTGTGGTCCAGGAGGTCTCCGCCGACTACATCACCACCGCCAACGACGACGGCACGTACATCACCTACCGGCTGGCCAAGTTCGCCCGCTCCAACCAGGGCACCTCGGTCAACCAGAAGGTCATCGTCGACGAGGGCGACCGGATCATCACCGGCCAGGTGCTGGCCGACGGTCCGGCCACCGAGAACGGCGAGATGGCGCTCGGCAAGAACCTGCTGGTCGCGTTCATGCCGTGGGAGGGTCACAACTACGAGGACGCGATCATCCTGTCGCAGCGCCTCGTGCAGGACGACGTCCTCTCCTCGATCCACATCGAGGAGCACGAGGTCGACGCCCGTGACACCAAGCTCGGCCCGGAGGAGATCACCCGGGACATCCCGAACGTCTCCGAGGAGGTCCTCGCCGACCTCGACGAGCGCGGCATCATCCGGATCGGTGCCGAGGTCGTCGCCGGCGACATCCTGGTCGGCAAGGTCACGCCCAAGGGCGAGACCGAGCTGACCCCGGAGGAGCGGCTGCTGCGCGCGATCTTCGGTGAGAAGGCGCGCGAGGTGCGCGACACCTCGCTGAAGGTGCCGCACGGCGAGATCGGCAAGGTCATCGGCGTCCGCGTCTTCGACCGCGAAGAGGGCGACGAGCTGCCGCCGGGCGTGAACCAGCTGGTCCGCGTCTACGTCGCGCAGAAGCGCAAGATCACCGACGGTGACAAGCTGGCCGGCCGGCACGGCAACAAGGGCGTCATCTCCAAGATCAACCCGATCGAGGACATGCCGTTCCTGGAGGACGGCACGCCGGTCGACATCATCCTCAACCCGCTGGGTGTGCCGTCCCGAATGAACCCGGGACAGGTCCTGGAGATCCACCTCGGCTGGCTCGCCAGCCGCGGCTGGGACGTCTCCGGCCTCGCGGAGGAGTGGGCCCAGCGGCTCCAGGTGATCGGCGCCGACCAGGTCGAGCCCGGCACCAACGTCGCCACCCCGGTCTTCGACGGTGCGCGCGAGGACGAGCTGGCGGGTCTGCTCCAGCACACCATCCCGAACCGCGACGGCGAGCGCATGGTGCTCCCGTCCGGCAAGGCGCGGCTGTTCGACGGCCGCAGCGGTGAGCCGTTCCCGGAGCCGATCTCGGTCGGCTACATGTACATCCTCAAGCTGCACCACCTGGTCGACGACAAGCTGCACGCCCGTTCGACCGGTCCGTACTCGATGATCACCCAGCAGCCGCTGGGTGGTAAGGCCCAGTTCGGTGGCCAGCGCTTCGGTGAGATGGAGGTGTGGGCGCTGGAGGCGTACGGCGCCGCTTACGCCCTCCAGGAGCTGCTGACCATCAAGTCCGACGACGTCACCGGCCGCGTGAAGGTCTACGAGGCCATCGTCAAGGGCGAGAACATCCCCGAGCCGGGCATCCCCGAGTCCTTCAAGGTGCTCATCAAGGAGATGCAGTCCCTGTGCCTCAACGTGGAGGTGCTGTCCTCGGACGGCATGTCCATCGAGATGCGCGACACCGACGAGGACGTCTTCCGCGCCGCGGAGGAGCTTGGCATCGACCTGTCCCGGCGCGAGCCGAGCAGCGTCGAAGAGGTCTGACGGGAGTCCGGCCGGGCTCGACTGAGCCCGGC